>JAGUUJ010000085.1 GCA_020063525.1 Candidatus Omnitrophota bacterium | reverse complement strand
GGGCTGTATCGAACCTGAAAATACTCGACGGAAAGCTAATTGTTTCTTATAGTTGCGAATTTCGAATTCTGGCGGAAAACAAAGATAAAGATTTGGGGTCCGCTTATTCATTTAATAGAATTCATTTTAGAAGTAGAGCTCTTTAATTTTTCCCTGCCATAAAAAGCCGCGAATTTTAGTTCAAAGAGAAGTTAAACACAGATTTTCGTTTTAAAAATTAGTTTATATGGTAAAATAAGTATGCTAGGATGCTTTCAAAGGTTATCGCTTAAATAATATCACTTTAAGGATAGTTATGTCAAGCATTAATTTAAGTAAGAGAATAAAAGATTTGAGGCGTAAATTTAAAATAACCCAGGATAGGCTTTCTAAAAAGGCAGATATCCCTTTTAGTACTCTTGCTAAAATAGAGGGTGGCTATATCTCCAATCCCTCTATGGAGACACTTATCAAAATAGCCGATGCTTTTGGGATAGGCATTGATGAGCTCTTGGACAGAAAATGATTGACAAAGGCAAATTTTTATGTTAAAAATAAATCTACAATTAGGTACAAGGTGGTATGTTTCGAAGGGGGAACTGCCACGATAAAATAATTAAAACCTTCGCATTAAAGCGGAGGTTTTTTATTTACTACTATGCAAACCATTACGTTAGAAAAACTGCAGGTTAAAGATAAAATTATTGCTTCAGATCAAATTCTAGATTTATTTAAGAAAACTAAAATTTCTCATGATTGGAGCTTTGAAGGTACTACTCCAAGCCAGACTTCCAAATTAACACATTGTTATCATCGCTACCCTGCCAAGTTCATTCCCCAGTTGGTAGAAAAATTAATGGATGAATATCTTATTGGTTTTGGACCATTCCATGTTAACGATTTATTTATGGGGAGTGGCACAACGTTAGCATCGGCTATTGCGCGAGGGTATTTTGCTAGTGGAACAGATATTAATTATAGCGCTGAACTTATCGCTAAGGCTAAATGTACACCGATAGAACCTACTTTGTTAAGAAATAAAGTGGATAAATTTATTAATGATTTGAGCTTCTTGGGAGACAAAACTTTATTTGTTTCTAGTAAATATAAACCGCAGATCCCGAAATCAAAAATTGAAAGAATAGAGTATTGGTTTGAGCCAAAAACAGTAGAAGAATTAGGAATAATCTTATCAAGAATCGGTTACGAAAAAGATGAAAATGTGAATATATTCTTAAAATGTTGTTTTAGCCACATCCTTAAAACGTGTTCTCGGTGGCTTATGAGTAGTACAAAACCAACAATAGATAAAAGCAAGAAACCAACCAAGCCATTAGATGCTTTCAAGAAACATGTTAAGAAAATGGTAAAGGGCAATGATCTTTTTTGGTCCGTAGTGCCTGAGAATGTTAAAAGAAATATGAATAAATATTTAATAATTAAGCGCCAGGATGCGAGACGACAGCCGGTTAAAGATAGCACAGTCGATATCCAAATAACTTCTAGTCCTTATGTTACCAGTTATGAATATGCCGACCTGCACCAATTAACTACTATTTGGCTTGAGCCAGAAGTAGATTTGAAAGAATATAAAAAACAATTTATAGGAACTTCTGCTAAAACGAATGGGACTAGAATTCTAAAAAGTCAAGTTGGTAAGGACATCGAGAATAAATTGCAGAAAGTTGATAAGAAAATGGCTGATGAGGTAGAAGCCTTCTTCGTAGATATACAAGAATGCTTTGACGAAACTTATAGAATTCTAAAAGCCGGCGGAAGATGTTGTTATGTTATAGGTAATACCAAATTAAAAGGGATTGATATATTGAATGCAGAAGTTTTTGCGGAGAGTATGCAATATTCAGGATTAAAAATTGATAGGATTATAAAGAGAGAAATACCTTCAAAAATACTACCTTCCAAAAGAGACGCCAAGACAGGAAGATTTGCAGCCAATGATAAAGCGGACACTTTTGCTTATCCCACAGAATATATCGTAATAGGAAGAAAGGAAGAGTAACTATGACTTATAGAGATTTGGTAAAAATGTACGATGGCCTAAAAGAAAAATTCGGAGTAGATACTTATAAACACGTTTCAGAATTGTTAAAGGAAGCAAAGACTGTGCATAAAAAAGATTGGTCAAAAAACAAAACTCCTGATGGCGATCATGAGCAATCTTGGCGTGCCTTCAAGGGCAAGAATTTAGAAAAACTTATTATTCATATAATAAAAGAAGAGGTCGAGAGTTTAGGGCTGAAGATAATCGAAGGTAATACTCTAGAAAGGACTAATAGCGCGAACTTATCAAAGGAATTAAGTATAGTAAAAAGAAACCTTCTGGTTGACTATGGAGAATTCGGGCATCATTTACCAGACGTAGATATCATTATTTATCATCCAAGCGATCTTAAAGTCATTGCAGCTATTTCTAGCAAGGTTACTTTGCGAGAAAGAATCGCCCAGACAGGATATTGGAAGATAAAGCTCTCTGCTGATGAAGCGACGAAGCACATAAAAGTATTTTTTGTTACTCCTGATGAGGATGGAACCTTAACCATTAAAACTCCTACTAAAAAAGGAAGAGCGATAGTAGAGGTAGATACAGATGGTAGCTATGTTATGAGTGAAACTAAAGTAGAAGAAAGTAATAAAGTAAAGATGTTCGATAGCTTTATATCTGATTTAACGAAATTGATCGAGAAAATTAATGCCAAGAAGTAGTTGCAAGAAACCCTCCTTAGAAACAACCACGCTTTGGGATTTTCCTACTCAAAATTATGGCGACAAACCTCACGGCGATAATAAATTTAATGGAGTAACCCCTGCTTTTGTGATTTGGAATTTGCTTCAAAGATACACCAAAGAAGGCGATTTGGTTATAGACCCAATGTGCGGAAGCGGGACAACCATTGACGTTTGTAAAGAAGAGAATAGGAAAGTCATCGGATACGATATCGCGCCACGCCGTAAAGATATTATTAAGAATGATGCCCGCAAAATACCGCTCGAAGATAATTCAACCGATTTTGTTTTTATAGATTCACCGTATTCAGACAATATCAAATACTCTGACGATTCAAAATGCATAGGTAAATTGTCTTGCGAAAAAGAAGAGTTTTTTATTGCTTTAGATACAGTTGCTAAGGAAATCTACCGAATATTAAAACCTACAAAAGCAATGGCATGGTTAATAGGGGACCAATGTAAACAAAAGAAATATGTCCCTGTGGGCTTTAAATTATATGAAATATTAATAAAATATTTTGACCCCATAGACTTAATTTGTATTTCAAGGCATAATCAAACTTCAAATACTCCTATTTGGCACGAAAGAGCTAGAATGTATAATTTTTATCTTAGAGGATTTAAGTATTTATTGATAATGAAAAAGGTTAGTTAAGATATGTTCATAAGAAGAAATTTAAAGAGAAAATCTTAGAAAAAATTAAACAAGTGGTAAAAGAAAAAATGGGTTATTAATTCTAGGGTATGCAGATTACAAAATTTGAAACTGAAAAGGAATGGGAAAAGTTAAAGTTCGAAATATTTAGGAAGAAACCGTTGCGGGCATTGTCTTCACTGCATAAGATAAGAAAGAGAGAATTACTTTTAATTGCTCAATCTTTACTTGCGCGTTATCAATTCACACGAAGGAGGAAATATAAGAATCTTTTTAGAGAACTCTACCAAGTAACCATGAAGACATATTTTACATGGTAAGGTAAATTTAGGGTTACTCAAGCTTCCTGTGCAAAAATAAAAGAAATGAGGGGGTTTTTAAAATAGTTTTTTGAGCTTTTTAAAATCTAAGTGGCTTTTGACTCGCCAAAGGCGAGGGATGGCTGCCTAAAAGGCAGCCATTGGCTTTTAGGGGGGGCATTCGTCACTCCCTATAGT
>JAGUUJ010000033.1 GCA_020063525.1 Candidatus Omnitrophota bacterium | reverse complement strand
TTTGTCAGTGAAGAAATCTGGCAGAGATTACCGCATGATGACTTATCTATTATGGTACAACCATGGCCGCATATTCAAGAAGAGATGTTGGATAAAAAATTAGAAAAACAGGTGCAATCAATATTTGATGTAATTAAAGAAATCAGGAATTTACATAGTTCCATAGGAATTAAACCTGATCAAAAAGTCACGGTTTCTATTTATCCCCATACAAAACTCAAGCATAGGTTAATCGAGAGTAATACAGATTTAATCGCAAATCTAGCTAAATTAGAAGCCTTGAAGATTCTCGACTCAAGCACAAGGCCGGCTTCCACGATTAGTGCTGTAGTCGAAGATATTGATATATATTTGCATTTTAGCGGGCTCCTTGATATTAGTAAAGAAAAGCAGAAAATAAAAGAAAAAATAAATGAACTGGAAAAAATCAAGAATCTAAAAGCTCAAAGAATAAAAAATTCTGAGTTTCTCAAAAAAGCGCCAAAGGAAATAGTAGAAAAAGAAAAAGAAAGCATAGAAGAATTAAAGAATTCCCTAAAGCGCATGGAGAGGATGTACAATGAACTGCTATAGCAGGCTGGACATAAAAGATATTATAAAAATGGCTTTAAAGGAAGATGTAGGGGAAAGGGATATCACCACCAGAACGATTATCCCAAAGAATAAATATGTGAAAGCAATCTTGTTAGCCAAGGAAGATTGCGTAGCCTGCGGCCTTGGAATAGCAGCCGAAGTATTCAAAGTTCAGGATAAAAATATAAGGTTTAAGCCCCTCATTTTGGACGGCCAGAAAATAAGAAAAGGCAGGGTAATCGCCCGTATTTTCGGCAGGGCGCAAAGCATATTAACCGCTGAAAGGGTAGCCTTGAATTTCGTAAGCCTGCTTTCAGGCGTTGCTACAAAGACAAGGGTCTACGTTGATAAAACAAAACCATATAAAGTAAAAATTCTGGATACCCGTAAAACTATTCCCGGCTTAAGAGAGTTAGAGAGATACGCCGTAAGAATTGGCGGTGGCCATAACCACCGTATGAGGTTGGATGAGATGGTGCTTATTAAAGATAATCATCTCAAGGTTATAGGTGATAGGTTATGGGTTATAGGTTTCAAAGAAATCAAAAAGAAAATCTCACCCAAAATTCAAATAGAAGTTGAGGTAAAGACATTGAAAGAATTTAAGAAGGTATTAAAAATAAATCCGGATATAATTATGTTAGATAATATGAATATAAACAGTATAAAAAAAGCAATAAAAATTAGAAATAACCTATCACCTGACACCTATCACCCAACACCTAAATTAGAGGCATCAGGTGGTATTAGTTTAAAAAATGTGAAAAAGATTGCTTCTTGCGGTGTTGAAATGATTTCCATCGGAGCATTAACCCACTCTTTCGCCTCCGTTGACATAAGTTTGGAAATTTTATAATTTATGGAAAGGTTTAAACTGGTTGCGGATTATAAGCCTTGCGGCGACCAGCCCAGGGCAATTGAAGAATTAACCGGTGCGATTTCTTCGGGAAAAAGATTTCAGACCTTATTGGGAGTCACCGGTTCCGGCAAGACTTTTACCTTAGCTAATGTGATTGCCAAAATAAATCAGCCTACGCTGGTTATCTCTCATAATAAAACTTTAGCTGCACAGTTATATTCGGAATTTAAGGAATACTTTGCGCACAATGCTGTGGAGTATTTTGTCAGCTACTACGATTATTACCAGCCAGAGGCATACATACCTTCCACAGATACATACATAGAGAAGGACGCCTCTATCAATGATAGATTGGACCGACTGCGCCTTTCAGCAACTACATCGCTTATGTCGCGCCGTGATGTTCTGATTGTGGCTTCAGTATCCTGCATCTATAATCTCGGCTCACCTGATGAATATCGCGATTTACTGGTTTTTATCGAAAAAGGCCAGAGTATATCCCGCGATACTTTAATTTCAAGACTTATCCAGATTCAATACGAAAGAAATGATTACGAATTTATTCGAGGTAGATTAAGAGTAAGAGGAGACGTAGTGGAAATATTCCCTTCATACGAAGAGACAGCGCTACGTATAGAACTTTTTGGCGAAAGAATAGAGAAAATTGCCCGGATAAACCCTGTCTCAGGCGAAATTTTAAATTCATTAGATAAGCTCGCAATATATCCGGCTAAACATTTTATATTCTCTGGCGATAGGCTCCACACTGCACTTAAATCTATAGAGGAGGAATTAGAGGATAGGCTGGCGTTCTTAAATAGTAAAAATAAATTATTAGAGGCACAGAGGCTCCAGGAGCGTACCAAATACGATATGGAGATGTTGAAGGAAATCGGCTATTGCCACGGCATTGAGAATTATTCACGGCATCTTTCTGGGAGGCCTCCTGGCTGCCGGCCATATTGCCTCATTGATTATTTTCCACAAGATTTTTTAATTGTAATTGATGAGTCCCATGTAACCGTGCCACAGATAAGAGGCATGTACGAAGGGGACCGCGCAAGAAAAGAGGTTCTGGTAGAATACGGTTTCAGGCTTCCTTCCTGCCTGGATAACCGGCCTTTGAGGTTTGAGGAATTTGAGAACTTAGTAAAGCAAGAAATATTCGTCTCTGCTACGCCTGATGAATATGAAATAAAAAAGAGCCAAGGTGAGGTTATTGAACAGATTATCCGGCCTACAGGTTTAGTTGACCCTGAGATTGTAGTTAAGCGAATCTCCGGCCAAATTGAGGACTTAATCGAAGAAGTGAAAAAACGGGCCAGCCGAAACGAACGGGTTTTGGTGACTACTCTGACTAAAAGAATGGCCGAAGATTTAAGTGCTTATTTACAAGAGAAAGGTTTAAAGGTAAGATATTTACACTCCGAGATAGAGACTATTGAGCGCTCAAGAATCTTAAGAAAGTTAAGACAGAAAGAGTTTGATTGTTTAGTGGGGATAAATTTACTGAGGGAAGGCCTGGATTTACCCGAAGTCTCGCTTGTCGCAATTCTGGATGCAGATAAAGAAGGGTTCTTGCGTTCCGCTACTTCCCTGATTCAGGTTTCCGGACGGGCAGCGCGCAATATAAACGGAACTGTAATTATGTATGCTGATACTATGACCGGATCAATGAAAAAGGCAATTGCTGAAAGTAACAGAAGAAGAGAGATACAGTTAGAATTTAACAGAAAGAATAAGATTACGCCACGTTCAATTGAGAAAGCAATAAAACAGGGAATCGAGGACCTGCAAGTGGCAGAAGAATTCGTGGCAGACCTAACCGGCCAGGATAAAAATGAGTATGAGTTAAACAAATATATATCAGAATTAGGATATGAGATGGAACTGGCAGCAAGGAACCTGCAATTTGAGAAGGCTGCGGTACTCAGAGATAAAATAAAAACCATGAGGGACGTCTTTACAACCAAAGCTAATGGTGTCCTAGATTCAAATCAAAGACGTTTTTGATTCTAAAGCAAGGGGTGTCCCTTTTATAAGTATTCATTAGGGGACACCTTTACGATTGGATGTAGATACGACTTCCGATTGGATTTAAAGACGTCCCTAATACAGAGAGATGCTATTAGCTATTGATGTAGGTAATACAAATATAAGTTTGGGGTTATTCAAAGGTAACCGCTTATTCAGAATATATACCATTCCCACGAAAGCAAAGAAGTATAAACCTTATCTTCAAAAGATAATTAGCCGCAATAAGATCTATGAAGCAGTAATCTGTAGCGT
>JAGUUJ010000116.1 GCA_020063525.1 Candidatus Omnitrophota bacterium | reverse complement strand
ATTATCCCTGCTTTGGAAGCAGAATAATTTGCCTGTCCCGCATTTCCTATTATGCCAATGATCGAAGCTACGTTGATAATCTTGCCGTAGCGCTGCTTGAGCATTAACCGGGATACAGCCTTAGTGCAATTAAAAGTGCCCTTTAAGTTTACACTAATAACCGCATCCCACTCCGCATCACCCATACGAAGTATTAGGTTATCTTTGGTGATGCCAGCATTGTTAACTAATATATCAACCTTCTTGAATTTGTCAAGAATTTTGTTTATGCCTTGAGTAAGTTTTGTGTAATCAGTAACATCCAGTTCTAATGCCAAGGCCTTCCTGCCTAATGCCTCGATATCGGCTTGAGTCTTGATTGCCTTCTCCAGGTTAATGTCGCCAACAACGATATCCGCTCCTTCCGAGGCAAACGTAAGAGCAATCTCTCTGCCAATGCCCTGAGCTGCACCTGTAACCAAAGCTACCTTATTTTCAAGACGCATTTACCCTTCAACCTCCTTTTGGCTTATCTCGCAAGCAATACTTATCTCGCTTGGTAGGGACAGTCCCTACTGCATTCGCTACTTGCCTAAGTTTAATATGTCTTCTTTCTTCTCTATATTTACTACCTGTGCTGTCTCATCAATACGGCGCATCAGGCCTTTTAAGACCTTACCCGGCCCGAATTCAAAAAATGTAGTTACATTTTTTGATAATAGAAATTCCATTGAATCTTCCCATTTTACAGTGGAACGCATCTGATAAACCAAGTTTTCCATTATTTTCGTAACCTTGTATTGCGGTAAAGCTGTATAGTTACTGATTACCGGAATCTGAGGTAGCGACATTGGTTTATTCTCTAAAATCAATTTAAACTCTACTGAGGCCTCAAACATTAAAGAAGAATGGAATCCGCCACTTACCTCTAAAGGAATTACTCTTTTGGCACCGGCCTGCATACATAAAGCCTCTGCTTTATCTATGGCTTCTATTCTGCCAGTAATAACCACTTGACCAGGGCAATTTAAATTTGCTATTTCCGCGCCGCTCTTAAAACAAATATCCTTAATTTTCCCGATATCCAAATCCAAAACAGCCATCATCTTACCTGGATACTTTCTGGCAGCATCATCCATTAATTGACCCCTGATTTTAACTAACCTTATTCCATCTTCAAAAGTCAAGCTGCCAGAGGCAATTAAAGCACTATATTCTCCTAAACTTAAGCCTGCCATATAAGCGGGCAGTATATTTGTCCTTGCCTTAAACGCTTCAAAGGCAGCAATGCTAGCAGTAACAATCGCAGGTTGCGATACATTTGTAATTTTAAGCAAATCTTCAGGGCCTTCAAAGCATCGTTTTTTTAACTGAAACCCTAATACTTCTTCGGCTCTATCAAAGATCGCCCTAGCCTCAGGAAAGGCTTCATACAAATCCTTGCCCATACCTATATACTGCGCACCCTGCCCGGCAAATAAAAGAGCAGTCTTCTCCATCACCATTTAATTAAGCAAGCACCCCAAACCAGGCCTGCGCCAAAAGCATCCAAAAGAATGATATCCCCTTTTTTGATTCTGCCTATTCTAACTGCCTCACAGAGCGCTATAGCAATAGAGGCCGAAGACATATTCCCGTATTTTTCTATATTAAGGTAAATCTTCTCTTCCGGTAAGCCTAATCTTTTGGCCATAGCCATTATAATACGCACATTGGCCTGATGCGGAATAACCAAATCTATATCTGAACATTTTAAACCTGCCTGTTTTAAAGCAATTTGCGCTGTGTGAGTCATAATTTTAACCGCAGACTTAAATATCTCATTGCCCTCCATCTTTAAATAATGAAGCCGTTTATCTATGGTTTTATGTGTCGCGGGGTTTCTCGAACCGCCTCCAGGCAACATCAATAAATCCGCCAGGGAACCGTCACCGCCTAAATAAGTGGAAAGTATCCCGCCGGATTTCACTTCAGATAAAACAGCAGCGCCTGCACCGTCTCCGAACAAAACACAGGTACTCCTATCCTCCCAGTCAGTTATTGAAGACAGGACCTCTGTGCCTACTACCAGGGCATTCTTATACGTGCCCCGGGCAATGAACTGCTGGGCAACAACTATGGCATAAACAAACCCTGCACAAGCAGCAGAAATATCAAAACATACAGCGTTCTTTGCGCCAAGAGCCGCCTGCACAAAACAAGCAGTAGAAGGAAATTGCATATCAGGAGTAATTGTAGCTACAATAATTAAATCTAAACCCTGGGGTTTTATCCCTGCATCTTTTAATGCCTCTTTGGCAGCATTTATAGCTAAATCAGAGGCTGCTTCGTGACTGGAAACAAGACGCCTCTGTTTTATCCCGGTGCGCGTGGTAATCCACTCATCAGAAGTAGCTACCATTTTCTCCAAGTCAGCGTTAGTTAAAATCTTCTTTGGCAGATACTCACCTACACCTATTATGCCTACTCTTTTCATATTAATAGCTTGGTTACTATCAGTTACTATTCCTGCCTGCCGGCAGGCAGGGGTTACTAATGCAAATTTATAAACAACCTGTTGGTTACCAACGGTTACTTTTTTTGTAACCGATAGTAACCCTTAGTAACAGACTCATCGCTTTACTTGGCTTTAGTAACCATTAGTAACCTATTTTACTTTTATTGCCTCTAAGATTTTCTCGTTAAACTTTCGCTCCACTTCTTCCTTGGCAACCCTGATGGCATTTTTTATAGCTTTAGCATTGGAACGTCCATGGCCGATAATCACTACGCCATTCACCCCTAATAAAGGTACGCCGCCGTATTCAGAATAATCCAACTCTTTTTTAAAACGCGAAAGGCTGGGTTTTAAAAAAAGTACTCCTAATTTTCCCAAAGGATTACTTAATAGATGTTTCTTTAAAAAAACCTGCATGGTCTCCACCACAGATTCTGTGACCTTTAATGCGACATTACCCACAAAGCCGTCGCAGATAATAATATCGCTTTTGCCGGAGAATAAGTCTTTGCCTTCCACATTACCGATAAAATTGAGGTTACTTTTTTCGAATAGCTCGCGCGTCTCTTTGATAACCTCTGTGCCTTTGCTTTCCTCTTCCCCGATATTTAAAAGGCATATTTTAGGATTAGGCCTGTTTAATATGTAGCGAAAGTATGCATCTGCCATAATGCCGTACTGTAATAAATGCATGGGCTTGGCATCAATATTGGCGCCCACATCAATAATTATAGATATGCCTCTTAATGTGGGTATAACTATCGCTATACCCGGGCGCTCAATTCCGGGTAAAAGACCCAGTCCCAAGGTTGCAGCGCAAACAACTGCTCCTGTGTTACCTGCACTAAAAAAAGCATCACCAAGGCCTTCCTTGACTAAATTTAATCCTACTACAATAGATGAATTTCTCTTTTTCCTGACACTCGTGGCAGCAGGTTCGGACATTCCGATAACCTCACTAGCCTGATACACAAAAATATCATTGCCTTTGTATCCAAACCTTCCCAGAAGGAGCTTTATTTTTTCCTCATCACCTACCAGGCTTATCTGTATGTTGTATTCTTTGGCAGCGGCTACTGCGCCCTCAATTACTACGCGGGGTGCGTGATCGCCACCCATAGCATCTACGATAATTTTCATTTGCATAACTCCCAAACTACGCTTATCTTGTCGTGGGTCAGTCCCCTTCGGGGACAGACCCTACTGGCAACGCACATTTCCCTTATTGTTTTTTCTTTTTCTTTTCTTTTATCTCTATCTCAATAACCTGCCTGCCATTGTAATAGCCGCAAACAGCGCAAATGCGATGAGGCAATTTTGGCTGTTTACATTGTGGGCAGGGTATAAGATTGGATGGACTTAACTTCCAATGTGTCCGGCGCCTTCTTCCGCGCGCCTTAGAATGTCTTTTTTTCGGTAATGGCACAGGAACAACCTCCTTCGTTCAGATTTTT
>JAGUUJ010000036.1 GCA_020063525.1 Candidatus Omnitrophota bacterium | reverse complement strand
TGAGTGTATGAAGGTTTGCCCTGTAGACGCAATTGTCTGGAAAGAGCGATTATAGGATGGAAGAAGGTATTCAAAATAATATAGAATGTCTTATTTTTCGTGAGTCAGATAAGGTAATAAAAAACATAATTTTAAAATTGGAAAAGGCAAGCTCTCAGGAAAAGAAAGATTTCACCCAAGATATTTTACTTGAAGTAAACACCTTATTGTTGTGCTCAAATTATAATTCCAAAAATCCAGATTGTCTAAATTGCCATTCTCTTTCGCGCAAGTATCTCCAAGAATACGGTAATTTACCTAAGCCTATTGGATAAAATATTGTTAGAAGATTTATATGAGTATAAAAAAAGAGAAATGGTATAATTATAAAATTGGAGGGAAATCTATGTTTAAGAAAAATGATTCAGCACAAACAGATGATAAAGTTATTAACATTGAAGCCGGGATGCAGGGTAATCTTAAATTTACTGGTCCAGTTAACCTAAGATTAAATGGTGATTTTGAAGGTGATTTAGAAGCAAGGGGAGTTTTAATTATTGGTGAAAAGGCTGATGTAAAAGCTAAAACAGTAAAAGGTGACACTATAACTATTGCCGGTAGGGTAAAGGGCGATATAATATGCAGTAAACGCCTTGAACTTTCTAGTTCAGCGCGGGTGCTGGGCAATGTGGAGGCGCCTGTTTTGATTGTGAATGAAGGTGCGATCCTAAAAGGAGATTGTCAGATGCCTTTTGAAGAGACAAAAGGCGAGGTCAAGGAAAAAAAGAAAGAATAAAGATATGCGAGGATTTCTTTTAAGGTGGTTTATAAATTCGCTTTCCCTTTTTGCCGTTACTTACATAGTTAAAGGGATTACGATTACTGATATCCCCGCTCTTTTTGCCGCTTCCCTGGTTTTGGGTATTATTAACGCCTTTTTGCGTCCGCTCATAATTTTGCTTACTCTACCTATAAACATATTTACACTCGGCGTATTTACTTTTTTCATAAATGGACTTCTTTTCTATATGGTCTCCAAAATTGTAAAAGGTTTTGTTATCACCGGATTCTGGCCTGCGTTCTTTGGATCTCTACTTTTTAGCACCATTAGTTTTTTATTGAGTTTATTAATAAATAAAAAAGGCAGAATGGAAATAAGATTTATTAACGAAAGGTAGTGTAATGCTCCCTATTAGTCAAAGGAATTCCTAAGTATTATCCCACCGCACTTTCTTTGGTATAAATCTCAAAGGTATTATTCTTTAATCTTATCCTAGAAGAAGTAATTCTTCTACCTTTTTTGCCAATTTTTGATATAATGGGGTTCGTTGAATCGGTTGAATTATAATTTGTTAAAAAGATGTCATATATTGTTTTTGCTTTAAAATGGCGGCCGAAGAACTTCGATGAAATTATAGGCCAGGATACTATTGTCGCCACTCTTAAAAACGCCATCCAAAAGAATAGGCTCGCCCATGCTTATTTATTTTCCGGCCCAAGAGGCGTGGGCAAGACCTCGGCTGCCCGAATATTAGCCAAGGCGCTTAACTGTAAAAACGGCCCGACCGTAAATCCCTGCAGTGCCTGTCCTGCCTGTATAGATATAGCAGGAGGCCGTAGTTTGGATGTTATTGAGATAGACGGCGCTTCTAACCGCGGGATAGATGATATTCGAACGCTACGGGAGAATGTTAAATTCGCCCCTACTCAAGGGAAATATAAGATTTATATCATAGATGAAGTGCATCAGATTACCTCCGAAGGTTTCAATGCCTTACTGAAGACCTTAGAAGAGCCGCCCCCGTTCGTAAAATTTATCTTCGCTACCACTCACCCGCATAAAGTAATTCCGACAATACTTTCGCGCTGCCAGCGCCTGGACTTCCGCAGGATTTCGGTAATGGAAATTATTGCTCAGTTAGAAAGGATAGCGCTAGCCGAGAAAATAAATATAGATAAGAAAGTATTATTTTCCATTGCCAAAAGCAGCGACGGCTCATTAAGGGACGCAGAGTCCATTTTAGACCAGCTAATATCATTTACCAAAGATGAGGTTTCGCTTGAGGATGTTATTTCTATGCTCGGGCTGGTAGAGCAGGATACGCTTTTTGCTCTCACTGATAAAATAATAAATAAAGATGCGCGCGGCGCACTGGAGTTATTTAACAATATTATTGACAGCGGCAAAGATATGGGGAATTTCCTGACAAATCTCATTGAGCATTTCCGCAACCTTATGATAGCAAAGATTACCCAGGCAGATCCCAGGCTGATAGATCTGCCTAAGGAAATCTGCGATAAGTTATTACAGCAGGCCAATGCCTTCGGCTTAGAAGAGATATTCAGCGCTTTTAATACTTTAATAAATACGCAGGAGATGACCAGGAGGCTTGAGTCTTTGCGTATTCCTTTGGAGATAAGTTTAGTCAAGCTGGCGCATGATAAGAAAGGCTCGAACTTAAATCTAACGGCAGCAAAATATTCTAAAAATCCAGGCCCGGTTTCTATAGAAAAAAAACCATCGGCGCCGGAAATTAAAAAAGAAGATAACGTATCAGGCCCCGTAGTCCAAACTCATTTTGCTTCTTTAGATAATGTAAAAAGCATATGGCGCAATATTATTGATAATCTGTCAAAGATTAAGATGTCAGCGGCAACTTATTTGGATGAAGGTATTCCCACAAAAATGGAGAATAATGTTTTGACTGTTTCATTTCCTATGAATCATTCGCTGCATAAAGAAGCCCTTGAGCGCAAAGAAAATAAGGCAATTATAGAAAAAATATTCTCAGAATTATTGGATAATAATATAAGGGTTAATTTTACGCTTTCTAAAGAAGTAGCGCAAAAGAATAGTCACGAAGCCGACTCATTTATTAAATCTGCCCTGGACACGTTTAACGGGCGGGTGATTAAAGAGGAGTAATGTCTATCTATACAGAATCCATTGAAAGATTAATAGAAAAATTAATGAAGTTTCCCGGAATCGGCAGGCGCAGCGCCGAACGCATGATCACATACATCCTTGATGCTCCTCGCGATGAGATGCAAGGTTTATTAGATGCGTTATCGAAGGTGAAAGAGAATGTCCGCTTTTGCCGTATATGTAATAATCTTAGCGAAGAGGAATTATGCCGTATATGCCGGGACAGCCGTCGAAATAAAGATGTTATTTGTATTGTGGGGAAGCCAGGCGATGTCAGCGCAATAGAGAAGGCCGGGAACTTTAATGGCGTATATCATGTCCTATTAGGTTCCATCTCGCCGTTGGAAGGTAAGGGTCCCAGCGATTTAAAGACCGATGGTTTGCTTCAGAGGATAAAAGAGGATAACATCCAGGAAGTAATTATAGCCACCGACGCAGATACAGAAGGAGAGACCACTGCTTTATACCTTGCCAAATTGATTAGGCCGTTAGGCGTGAAGTTAATGCGCTTAGGCATAGGCATTCCTATGGGTTCTAACTTAGAATACGCAGACGCCACAACCTTATCCAAGGCCCTTGAATCCCGCCGTCCAGTTTAAATTGCCGTGATAACTATTACTAACTTATCTAAAAATTACGGTAAGAAAATCCTTTTTGAGAATATTTCCTTAAGCGTAAACCGCGCAGAGAAGATAGGCCTTATCGGGCCCAACGGTTCGGGTAAGACTACGCTTTTTTCCTTAATACTGCAGGAAATAGAGCCTTCGGCAGGAAGCGTGGTAGTCCATAAAAATATTCACATAGGATATCTTCCCCAGGAGGCGAGTTTTAAATCCGAAGCTTCGGTTTTATCTGAGTTGACTGAAGGTGATGAGAGGATTATGCGCCTTAAAAAAGAAAAGGAAGGGCTTGAGGAAAGAAATGAAGCCGGCTCAAAACGTTACGGAGAGGTCCTGCATAATTTAGAGACGCTGGAATACTTTGAATTGGAGCATAAGGCAAAGAAGATCTTAATGGGGCTGGGTTTCAAAGAAAGAGACTTTAACCGGCCTATATCTGGAATGAGCGGCGGCTGGCAGATGCGCACCTTATTAGCCAAACTTTTAACCTATCATTATGACATTTTACTGCTGGATGAGCCGTCGAATTACCTGGACCTAAACGCCGCCTTATGGCTTAAAGATTATCTGACCGGTTTCGACGGCACATTTATTATAATTTCCCACGACAAGGCTTTCTTAAATGAAGTGACGAATTACACCCTGATTCTTGAGAACGGTTCAATTTTTAAAGTACACGGTAATTATGAACATTACCAGAGGGTAAAAGAAGAAAAGTGTATTTATCTCCTGAAGCAGTTTAAGGAACAGGAGAAGAAGCGCCAGCAGTTACAGAGATTCGTTGGTCGTTTTCATGCACAGCCGAATAAAGCCGCGTCAGTGCGCGCCAAGCGCAGGGTTTTAGAAAGAATGGAAGAGGAGAAGATTGTAGTGCCTGCAGATCTCAGGGAGAGTATAAAAAATTTCCATTTTCCTCCTACCGCAAGAAGCGGCTACAAGGTAATGGCGCTGGAAGGAGTATCTAAATCTTACGGCGATATTCAGGTGTATAAAGACTTGGACTTCGAGATATCGCAGGGCGAGAAGGCAGTTTTGGCTGGTGAGAACGGAGCCGGTAAATCCACGCTTTTAAAGATTTTAGCCGGGGTGGTTGATATTGACAGCGGCTTACGCATTGTCGGCCACAATGTAGATGTAGGTTATTTTTCCCAGACGCGCATGGATGTGCTTAATCCTGAGAATACTGTTTTACAGGAAGCGTATTCTGCTGCGCCCGGTTTTATGTCTGAGGAGGCTATACGCACAATTCTCGGGGCATTTCTTTTTACAGGGGACGATTCTGACAAAAAGGTGAAGGTGCTTTCCGGAGGCGAAAAGAGCCGGCTTATTCTGGCTAAACTTTTGATTAATCCGCCGAATTTTCTCCTGTTGGATGAACCTACCACTCATCTGGATGTAGATGCAGTGGATGCCCTGGTTAAAGCTTTAACAGATTATGAGGGAACAATTGTGTTTATCAGCCACGATATCTATTTTGTCCGTTCCATTGCAAATACGGTTTTTGAGGTTAAAGACGGCAGGCTCAGGAAATTCCCCGGTAGTTTTGACTATTATTTAGAGAAGAAGGACCAGGGAGAAATATTTAATGAAGCGCATAATCTGCAAGTCAAAGCCAGGCAGTCGGAAAGAGCCGCTGTAAAAGAAAAGGCAAAAGAAGAAGAGAGGTTGCGTAGAGAAAAAGAGAGGCTGCGCAAAGAAGAAGAGAATAAACGCAAGGCCCATAATGTTTCTTTGCGTAACAGCATAAATAAACTGGAGAAAGAAAAAGAGAATCTCCGCTTGGAAAGCTATGCTAAGGCGCGCGCCTTATCCAATCCGCATATTTACCGCGACGAGGATACAGCTAGAGAATACGGCCGCCGCATGAAGGAGATCGAGAAGCTGATTTCCGAAATTGATAACAAAATTAAGAATCTGGAAGAGCAGATTATTTAGCCCTTGATTTAAAAATATTTTTAAGTTAAAATAAATAATCTAATTCCCCCGTAGCTCAGTTGGTAGAGCGAGTGGCTGTGCGAGCCCCGCCTTAGGCGGGGCGAGCAAAAATGCTCCAAGCGCAGCTTCTACGGGAAACCGTGGTTGAAAAAGCAGGAGAATTGCTGGAAGCCCAGAAATGGGTAATCAGCAGCCGAGCCCCGCATCTTGCGGGGAAGGTTCAGAGACTATGCACCTGCTACCGTAACGTAAAGCCGACGGTAAAGATATAGCCCACTTCCGAAAGTAATTTCGGGTTAAGTGTAACCACCAGGTCCGAGGTTCGAGTCCTCGCGGGGGAGCCAATTTATGAACTCAGGAGCGAAACTTCTGTCGTTTGGTTAACAATGAAGATTTATTATGACTCTTTCAAACGCAGAAGGAAGATAGGGATTGGTATAAAGC
>JAGUUJ010000112.1 GCA_020063525.1 Candidatus Omnitrophota bacterium | reverse complement strand
CCAGTTATGCGTATCCTGTCTGCGGCGACACCCAAACGAAACAATCTTTCCGCGTCGCTTTCAGTCTGAACACAGAAGAGATTAATTTTATTTAAAATCGGTTTTAGCAGAAATTTTATGCCCAGGTAACCTCTAAAAGAACGGTCCGAGATTCTGCCATTTACCAAGACGATGGGTATGCTCTTTCGATAAAGATAAGAAATCAAATTTGGCCAGATTTCGGTTTCCATAATAATAAATAAAGAAGGCTTAACCTTATCCACAACGCTCCTGACAATAAAACTTAGGTCCAAAGGAAAATAAGATACAAAATCAGTTTCTTTGGCAATACCCTTGGCGATTTTATTGCCCGTGGGAGTAACCGTGGAAATAAAAAATCTCTTATCAGGATAGGTAATCCTCAATTCTCTTACCAGATTTTTTACTGCCATTACCTCACCAACACTTACAGCATGTATCCAAATGGGCCTATCAAGGTTAAGCCCATTTGGTAATATCCCCAGGCGCATTGGAAAGCCGGGATGGATTTTTCTTCTCAATAAATATACGGGCAGATGGACGAGGGTAATAATCAAAAATATAAAATCATATAATATCCACATATTTCTTTTTTATACGCTATAAGCTATATGCTATACGCTTTTTTTATGCCCGGGGGTGCGCCTTATCATACACACTTTTCAGTTTTTCAGTCGTAAGGTGGGTGTATATCTGGGTCGTGGAAAGATTTACGTGCCCCAGGAGCTCCTGAACACTCCTTAAATCTGCACCACGATTTAAAAGATGCGTAGCAAAAGAATGCCTTAATGTATGGGGTGATACGCCTTGTTTTATACTCGCAATACGTATATATTTATCAATGATATTCCGCACACCTCTGTCAGTTATGCGTTTTCCGCTTTTATTTAAGAATAACGCATCCGCCTCTTGCTGTTTCTTTCTTCTCTCTAAATAAGCTCTTATTGCTGATAGTGCTATTTCTCCTATAGGCACAATGCGCTCTTTCCTGCCCTTCCCCATAACCTTCGCTACACCTCCAATAAAATCTATATCTTCGATATTTAATCCCACCAGCTCACCAACCCTTATACCGGTGCTGTAAAATGTCTCTATGACTGCCCTATCCCTGAAGCCCCTTTCATCCTTTAAGTGGACTGCCTCGATTAATTTGGTTACCTCTTCTTCTGTGAGAAATAAAGGCAGGGGTTTTTCCTGCTTAGGGCTGGAAAGGCTGGCTATAGGATTAGTCTTAAGATAGCCTTCGCGGAGCAAAAATTTAAAAAAAGACCTTAAAGTAGAAAGCCGGCGTCCAACCGTCCTGTTTTTAAGATTTTTTTGTTTCAGTATTGCTAAATATTTCCTTAAAACCAGGTAATCAATCTTCTCTAATGCCAAATCACCCAAAAATTTCTTAAAGCTCTCTAAATCTAACCGGTAGTTTAATATGGTATATTTAGAATAATTCTTCTCTATTTCCAAATACCTGATAAATTTTTCGATGTATCTATCCATTTTCGGTATCAGCTGTTTTTTTGTCTTCATCCTGCGGCAGGTCCTTTGAAATAAATGTGCATTTAGGATAATTGGAGCAGCCATAGAAGAATCCGCGCCTGGAACGCCGCTCGATAAGTTCTCCGCCGCATTCTGGTTGCGGACATTTAACTCCGCTGGTAATAGACTTGGAATTCTTGCACTTCGGATAGGCAGAACAACTCATAAACTTTCCCCGGCGCCCCCATTTTATAATCATGGGCTTACCGCATTGAGCGCAAGTTTCCCCTGTTTCTATAACCTCTTTTTTAATATTCTTTTGCGCAAAATCAAGGCTCTCCTTAAAGGGCGCGTAGAAATCTTCTAAGACTTTTAATCTCTGGAGCCTTCCTTCTTCAATCTCATCGAGCTCTTCTTCCATAAGCGCGGTAAACTTAATATCCATAACCTTAGGAAAATACTCGACGAGCATTTCACAGACTTTAAAGCCCAACTCCGTAGGATGAAAATACCCTTTAATCCTGCGCGCATAGTCGCGCAAAACCAGAGTATAAATTATCGGCGCATAAGTAGAGGGCCTGCCAATACCCTCTTCCTCTAATACCTTTACCAGAGAACTATCGGAGAACCGCGCCGGAGGTTTAGTAAAATGCTGGGAGGGCATTAATTTAATCAGTTCCAAGATTTCATCTTTTTCAAGGTCAGGAAGTGCTTTTTTCTCTTTTTCTTCATCGTTATCATTGTTATAAAGTGCCAGAAAGCCATCAAAGATGGTAACAGTGCCGGAAGCCGTAAAAAGATATTTTTCTGCCGTAATATTTGCTGTAGTTACTAAATATCGTGCAGGAGTCATTTGGCTGGCAATAAAACGGCGATAAATCAATTCGTATAATTTGTATTGGTCAGGTGTTAAAAATTTCTTTAGATTTTGCGGTGAATGTGAAATCAAAGTCGGCCTGATTGCCTCGTGCGCAGCCTGGGCATGTTTCTTTAATTTATAAACATTAGGAGTCTTTGGTAAATAATCCTTGCCGAAATTCTTTAAGATAAAGCTCCTTACTTCTCTGAGTGCCTCAGGCGCTACGTGCGTGGAGTCAGTGCGCATATAAGTAATAAGGCCGACGGGGCTTTTCTCGCCAATATCAATACCTTCATAAAGCTGCTGGGCGAGCATCATAGTTTTACCGGCATTAAATCTCAATTTATTGAAGGCCTCCTGCTGTAAGGTGCTGGTAATAAAAGGCGGGTAGGGATAGCGTTGCCTTTGCGCCTTTTTTATTTCCGAGACTATGAATGGTTTATTATTTAAATCCAGGACTATATTATCTGCCTGAAGCTTATCCTTTATTTCTACAGCCTCTCCTCCTATTTTCTCTAATTTTGCCGAAAATGTATCACCTGTGTCTCTTTTCTTCAACTCCGCCTCTACCTCCCAATATTCCCGGGGTATAAAATTATTAATCTGCTTTTCTCTTTCTACGAGCAGCCTTAAAGCCACGGATTGCACTCTGCCTGCGCTTAAGCCGCGGACTATCTTTTTCCAGAGTAACGGGCTTAAAAAATAACCCACGAGCCTGTCTAATATACGGCGGCTCGCCTGCGCTTCGATCATATTTAGGTCAAAATCGCGCGGGCTGTTAAAAGCCTCCTTTACTGCCGCAGGCGTAATCTCATGGAACACAACTCGCAAGACTTTTTTATCTTTTAAGAACCTATTTTTGATGTGCCAGCCAATGGCTTCGCCCTCCCTGTCCGGGTCCGTAGCCACATATATATTGTTTTTGCCCTTGGATTCTTTTTTCAAATCAGAAACTACCTTCTTTCTTCCGCCTACCTCCACATAAGAAGGCAGGAAACCTTTCTCGATATCCACGCCTAATTCTTTTTTTGGCAAGTCAATCAGATGGCCGTAAGATGAGATAACGGAAAAATGATTTCCCAGTATCTGGCTTATTGTCTTTGCTTTTGTAGGTGATTCCACGATAACCAAAGAATCTTTTTTTGCCATATTAGGCTGGAGTCTTTATAAACTGTTTTCCGGGAAGCTGCCTGATTAATTTATGCATCTCTAATTTTAAAAGTATTCTCGATATCTCGGGAATACTAATACTGGTATCTTGCGCAATCTCATCTAAAAGCACAGGTTGGTCTGATATGAAGTTATATAAAAGGGATTCGTTGCCGGACAGGCATACCCTATTATCTAAACCTGTATCTCTTATTTCCCGCTTATTCAGCTCTGTAGTTATGGGTATATTGAATTCCTCTATAATATCATCGGCGCAAGAAACTAATTTTGCGCCCTGCTTAATCAATCCATTCGTACCGAAAGAATTACCGGAATCGATTTTACCCGGTAAGGCAAAAACCTCCCTGCCCTGTTCTAATGCGCAATCCGCAGTAATTAAGGCGCCGCTATTTCTGGCTGCCTCAACCACCAGAACACCCAAAGACAAACCGCTAATCACCCGGTTGCGGCGAGGAAAGTTTTGGGCTAGTGGCTTTGCGTTTATAGGGAATTCGGATATTACTGCCCCGCATCGGGAAATTTCTTCGGCTAATTTTTTATTTTCCTGCGGATAGAGATGACGAAAACCGCTTCCTATCACGGCAATTGTCCGCCTGCCCTGTTTTAATGCGCCCTTATGCGCAGATGTATCTATTCCGCGCGCTAAACCCGAGACAATGGTAAAACCCAGCCCTGATAAATCAGAAGCAAACTTTTCCGCGCAAGACAAACCATAAAAAGAGGCCCTGCGCGAGCCAACAATAGCAATGCTAAATTTATCCTGCCCTGTTAGTTCTCCCTTAACATAAAGCACAATTGGCGGATCATAAATCTGCTTTAGATTCTCGGGATACTCTTCATCATCTATAGTTATAATTTTCAGATTATATTTCTTGGCTAAATCCATATCCTCGTCTATATCTTCTTCTTTAAGAGAGGTGACTTTTCTGGCGATTTCTTTGCCGATACCTGAAACTCCCATTAATTTTTCGCAAGGGGCCTTTAAAATATTCTCCGGCTTGCCGAAAAATTCAAGCAGCTTCTTTAACCGCGCGCTCCCGATATCGCAAAACATATTCAAGCCGATTAGTGCTTTCAGTCGCGTCATTTCGTTATTACTCCTAATTTAAACTCAATCCCATTGAGTTTTATCGAAATCAAACCACCCGCTAATACATGTTTATTTAAACTGCTCCCTTACCTTTGGGCGGGTGAAGAAATAAATAGAGCCTCCCAAAAAAGAGAAATAGATTATAATCAAAAATATATTTGCGGTAGTTATAGCGGTGTTTATATTAAGCGTGATTGCTTCAGACATTGGAGGTATTTTCTCCATTTGTTTTCCTAATTTAGCCTTTATTCGAGAAGCCTCCTCATCAGGTTGGATTTCTACTGTTGCTACCTGTCTAAAGCTCATACTGGGTTTGTTTATAAAACCCGCCAAAAGACCAAAAGTTGCTAATATAATTATTAAAATACGAGCCCATGGCAATAATTTTAAAACGCCAATACTTACTATAATACCTCCTATCATAATGATTAGCAATACAAAGGCGAAAATTGGATACCACCAAGGAAGATTAAATGCAAACGGGAGATTTTGAGCATTTTTAAACCAGTAATAACTGCATATGCTACCAAAAAGTGCAATAGAATTAAATATACTTCCTAATAGATAAATAACCCCAAATATAGTTACCCCTTTTGACCTTCTCTTCTCCATTTTTACTCCTTTCCCGCCGCCTATCATCCTCCACCCTCACCCTAACACTCCCCCAAAAGGGAGAAAGAATTTAAATCCTTCTTTTTATCTCAAACTTTTGTTTATCCTCTCCCCAGAGGGGAGAGGATTAAGGTGAGGGGATATTACTTTTCTTCTTTCTATTTCCTTTTGAATTGTTTCATAGACCCCTTCACTGTTATTTAATATTTCTATATCGTTAAATCTTAATACGTGTATCCCTAAACCACCCAATTGGTTAGTTCTCAATTCATCCTTTTCTCTATTTTTATCTTCATAATGTTGACCGCCGTCTGCCTCGATAGCAAGCTTACACTCCGGAGCATAAAAATCCACTATATATTTATCTATAGGGAATTGCCTTCTGAATTTTACCCCAGCCAATTGACGATTACGTAGAACTGCCCAAAGCTTCTTTTCAGCGTCTGTTTGTTTCCTTCGGAGATTCCGGCATTTCTTTATTATATTATTTATTTCCACTCTCCCTCACCCTGACCCTCTCCCTAAAAGGGAGAGGGAATTCACTTACTTAAGATTAGAGCTAAATCATTTTTCTTCGCGAATTAATTTAATAATTTTATCCACAACCTCTCTTATAGAGATTCTGGACGTATCAATAGTTTTATCTGCCTGGGCGTAATAAGGAGCGCGGAATTTAAGAAGTAGCTCTATCTGCTTACGGGGATTGCTTACATTTAACAACGGTCGGTGGCGATAGGCGCTCGTCCTTTCTAATATTACCGCAGGCGAGGCAGTCAAACAAATAATCAGCCCAGCATCTTTCATTATCTTAATATTATCCTTATCCAGCACAATCCCGCCGCCGCAGGCTACCACAAATTTCTTCTCCTTGCTTACTTCCTTTAAAACCCGCTTCTCTACCTTACGAAAATAGGGTTCACCGTCTTTGGCAAAGATATCGGAAATAGCCCTTTTTTGCTTTAGTTCGATTAATTCATCCAAATCAACAAATTGTAACTTCTTTTTCTTAGCGAGTTCCTTACCTACCTCGGTTTTACCTGTACCCATGAATCCTACTAAATAGATATTATTCATATCCGCAATTCTATCATATAGTTAAAACGCTGTCAAATTATAACCCCGCACCTTTTTAGTATTCAAGTTTTTAAGATTAAATACTTGAATGGATAAAAGGTGCGGGGTTACTTTTTAGAACCCCCTACTCCTGATACGCTGCCAATACCAAGTCGCTTAACTGCTTACGCATCTCCTTTGTGGCAGGATAAACGGTTTCATACCATTTACCGTCTTTGCCCTGATGCCGGGGCATGCTCAGGAACAAACCATTGCTCCCGTTAACAACGCGCAAGCCCTTCACCACCACACCAGCCAAAGAAACATCCACAAAGGCCTTCAGCTTCTCATCTCCGTCAATCTTATAAACCCGACTGACTTGAATCGTGTTTTCTTCCATCTCTATCACCCCCTTCTACCTTAATAGACGAAAGAGGCGATATTTTCTAACGCATTCTTTTTAGATAATTATGGTAATTATCTTTTATATCCGAAAGACAGTCGCTGCCGAACTTCTCCAGGAACGCATCTGCCAACACATAAGCCAAAACAGACTCGGCAATTACGCCTGCAGACTGAACTACGCAAATATCCGAACGCTGGATAGAAGCTTTACTTGGCCTTTTAGTAATTATGTTGACAGAATCAAGCGGCTCCAATAACGTAGAAATGGGTTTCATACAGGCGCGGATAATAATATCCTCGCCATTAGATATACCGCCTTCGATACCGCCGGCATTATTGGTCTTGTGAAAATAACCCTTATTTTTAGTATAGTAGATTGCATCGTGGCATTCAGAGCCGAATTTCTCTGCATAGCCAAAGCCCAGACCGATCTCAATTCCTTTTACTCCCGGGATAGACATTACGGCTTGCGCTATCCGGCCATCCAGGCGCCTGTCCGCATGCATGTAGCTACCCAAACCGCAAGGCGCTCCTTTAACTATAACTTCAAAAATACCACCCAGAGTATCTTTGTTCTCTTTGGCCTCGGTAATCTTTTTTATCATCGCCAAGCGGGTAGATTCGCCGCCGATAGATAAAACTGTACTCGATATTCTTATCCTGAATTCCTCTAAGAATATCTTACATATTGCTCCTATTCCTACGCGGCTGACGGTTTCTCTGGCTGAGGCGCGCTCTAATACATTGCGCACATCCGTGAATCCATATTTTAGGAGTCCGGCTAAATCCGCATGCCCCGGGCGCGGACAGGTTACCTTGGGTAATTTCTCAATGCTTGAATCCTTATTCTCAATCAACAAAGCCAGGGGGCTGCCTAACGTTATGCCTTTTTTCAATCCGGAAAGTATCTCTACTTTATCCTTTTCAATCTGCATACGCCTGCCACGGCCGACGCCCTCTTGCCGGCGCTTTAATTCTAAATTTATCCGGGCTGAATCTATTTTCAGGCCTACCGGCATACCTTCTAAAATAGCAACCAATGCCTGCCCGTGCGATTCTCCTGCAGTTAAATATCTCAACATAGCTTCCTCCTATTTCCAAAGTCCTCGTTTATTATTACGCGCCTCCTGAGATAATTTTAAGAATAAATCCGCGTATTTCGCATTCGGCGGTATAGTCATCAAAGAAGCATATCCCTGTTTTATAATTTCCGCATTCACAAATATCCCGTCCTTTTTTAAATATACATAAGCGAGCAGCCGGCTGTATTTATCGTATTTTTCCACATCGAATTCAAGGCTTACGCGTTTGCCTTCAACTAATTTCTTGGTAAACTCGTAAGAACGCCTGCCTAATTCTTGAATAGTGCGTATATCCTGCTTTGTCCTTTGACTGTCTCTATACAACTTATCTGACTCGTGCATTTCCGGCGTATCTATACCTATAAGACGCACTCTTTCGCCTGTCTCAAGTTGAATCGTATCGCCGTCAATAACCCGCCTGACTAGGATATCGGAATAATTGTAAGATTTGCCAAACGGTAAGGAGAATTTCCAATTACCAGAATGATAAATTTTAGCCGGTTCATCATCCGCGATACAAAAATTAAACGGTAAAGATAGCAGGATAATTAAAAAAATAATGGCTTTTTTCATTTTACGCAATTCTCCTTTTGTTCTTATAACTGGCTGGCAATAAAACCTGCCAGGACCACTATATCTTCGGTACAAAATATTTGAGTAATGCTTTTGTCAAATAGCATATTTACCTCAGGCCCAAATTCATCGTCGCCTCGCCAAAGGGTAATCAATACAGGCACGCCTTCGAATGCTTCCAACACAATGCCCACGTCGCCCTGATCAACTCTCTTTGCCGGTAATCTATCCAAGGCTGACAGTACGCCTTCGGGATGACTGCCGTACTTTCTGATTATCGGCTCAATTGCCCTGTTCCTGAAAGCAGAATAATAACCTTCTACGCCTGATAATTCCTTAAAACTCAGCCATTCGTTGGTTAAGGCAGGCACTTCTTTTAATTTATGCGCCAGATAATGCAAAAGCAAAATTACGGTAAAATCTTTGGCCGGTATATTACAAGACAGGGAGAGTATTTTCTTTTCGCCGAAATTTACAGTATATTCATCGCCTAAGAATTTAACGGCTAAGATTTTTTCGGGATTTAGTTTACTTAAATCCTCCCAACCCTTTTCTAGCGCTGCCTCGTAACTCATTTTAAACTATTCTACTCTTTTTAATTGGATAAATCAATAATTTTAGATTATACTATTGTTATGATTTATGACCGTTTCCAGCAAGAAGCCATCGATTATATAAATCAGGGCTATTCCGTAATTGTCTCAGCTCCCACCGGCGCAGGCAAAACCGCAATTGCCGAGCACGTACTTTCAACCTGCATTCAAGATAAAGTGGGTGTAGTCTATACTGCGCCCATAAAAGCGCTCTCCAACCAGAAATTCCGCGATTTCGAAAACCAGTTCGGTGAAAATATCGGCATATTAACCGGCGATGTCTCGCTAAATCCTTACGCACCGGTGTTGATTATGACTACTGAAATATTCCGCAACAAAATCTTAGATGAGCCAAAAAGCCTGGAGAAATACTCCTGGATTATCTTTGATGAAGTCCACTATATTGATAACCCTGAGCGCGGCACAGTCTGGGAAGAATCCCTCATCTTTTTACCTAAACATATGAACATTCTCGCCCTCTCTGCCACTATACCCAACATCGACAAACTCGCAGAGTGGATGCAATCTATCCACAATAAAACCGTAAAGACAGTAATCGAAGAGAAAAGGCCTGTGCCTTTGCATTTCTTCTTCCAGTGCCAGAACGAAATCGTAGATAATATCAATAATTTAAAGAGGCTGGGAGCTGGCCGGCCCAATAAAATGACCGCACTCATCAACTACATCCGCCAGAAAGAGGGCTTGCCTTGTATATATTTCGTCTTTGGAAGAAAACGGGCTGAAGACTTAGCCTATGAATTGCACAGTTATAACTTTCTCGATAGCGACGAACGCCAGAAGATAGTATCCCTGTATAATTCCCTGTGCGAGCGCTTTGATTTAAAACATGAAAAGTCTAGCGCCCAGATGTACTCCCTTATCCAAAATGGAATCGCCTATCATCACGCAGGAATGCTGCCTACCTTAAAAGAAGTAATAGAAAGATTATTCACCTCACGGCTCTTAAAAGTTATCTTCACTACCGAGACCTTTGCCTTAGGCATAAATATGCCCAGCCGCACAGTCATATTTGATGACTTAAGAAAATTCTACGGCCGTTATGTCAGGACTTTAAAGACGCGCGACTTCTATCAGATGGCCGGACGTGCTGGCCGGCGTGGGATAGATAAAGAAGGCTTTGTTTACTGCCGCGTAAACCCGGCGCGGATAACTCTGGAAGAAGTAAAACGCATAATTTATGGCAGACCCGAAGAGGTCAGGAGCCAGCTGAATTCTTCTTATGCCACTATCCTTAACCTCTATGAAAAATATAAAGAGGGTATCTATAAAATCTATCCTCTATCGCTACATTATTTCCAGTCACGAAAAAATGAGCAAAAAGAAGCCTTAAGATTAATTGAAGCAAAATTAAAAATACTCAGAGAATTAAACTACATAAATAATGATACTCTGACTAAGAAAGGCCAGTTCGCCAAAACAGTCTATGGCTATGAATTAATTTTGTCTGAACTTTATGACGAGAATATCCTGGAGCAACTGGATGAATTTGGTTTAGGGATTCTTGCGGTGGCGACGGTCTTTGAACCGCGGAAGAATCAGCGTATGCCCAGCGTATCCAAAAACGCCCGCAGAATAAAAAGAACTTGCGAGGAGATATACGGGGAAATTAAAGCCAAGGAAATAAAATATAGAATATACCCTGTCAGCAAGATACCCTCTTTTCATCTGAGCACAAGCATTGAGGGGTGGCTGCGCGGCACAAATTTTGATAAAATCCTGCAGTTTACGGATACGGATGAAGGCGAGGTGGTGCGCTATTTCAGGATGGCGATACAGATATTAAGGGAAATCAACGACGCCAAGGTCGCTTCATACGTCCTCAGAGATAAACTCAAAGAAACTATCCGCGTCATCAACCGCGACATCATCGACGCCGAAAAACAACTCCGCGAAGGGTAAATAGGGACTGACTCCGCAGATATCGAACTCGATTAAAAAATAGGGACTGACTCCGTACTTAGCTAATTCAATTAGAAACCTAGGTGTCTGTCCCTATTTTTTATACGATAAATAACATTTTATCGGGTCCTGTCTTGTCTTGTTTCTCGCATCACCGCTCGAATCCAAGCCAAGCCACCCGCTAATAGAAGTCTACCCCTATTTATTGACGCATTAGGCGCGGTTTTGGCTACGAAAGTATAAAAAAGCCGAATTGCTATTGCGATCAATCCGGCTTAATTTGACCTATAAAAAATATCTTTATTTTTTATTTATCAATGGCATTAATATTAATATCGCGTAATAGCCTTTCTCTTACACTTTTATTTATACTCTCATTTAAAGGGACGCGGGTAATCTCTGTTCTATATCCAATTTTTCTATACATCCCAATTACAGCACCACTTTTCAATGCGGCTTGTGCTGGTTTTGTGCCCCATAATCCGGTAGATTTGCCTATTGTATTACTCAGATTGGTTAATCTTTGGCCTATTCCTAGACGGAGAGGGGGGAAGAGTGCGTTACCTCCTG
>JAGUUJ010000046.1 GCA_020063525.1 Candidatus Omnitrophota bacterium | reverse complement strand
GTGTCGCCCCGCCGATGGCGGGGTGTCCTAGACTAGACGAATATGTTAATAAAACTAACGACCCCGACGGGATTTGAACCCGTGTCGAGAGCTTGAAAAGCTCTTGTCCTGGACCAGGCTAGACGACGGGGTCTAATTGATCTTTGTTAATAGCCTCTTAAGGGCTTGGCCACCTTTATATTTCTTTATTTGTATTTCTCTTTGTATCGCCTCTATTTTTGTTGTGTACTCTTCACTATGTATTAATTCAAAAGGCTCTCTATGTCTTACAGATTCCGATTTTCCTCTGTTATGGTCTTGCAATCTCCTCTCTAAATTATTAGTATAACCTGTATAATATTTATTGTCTTTCAAGCTCCGCAATATATAAACATAATACATCTTGATCCCTCTCGCCCCGCCTTTGGCGGGGTGTCCTAGACCAGGCTAGACGATGGGGACTGATTATTCTTCTTCCGCGATCACGTGAGCAACGCCAGAAACGCGGTCTTTATCCTGCAGTTTAATCAGACGCACGCCCTGAGCAGACCTGCCGATTGTACGGATGTCCTTTACCGCGCAGCGCAGGAACATTCCATTCTGGGTAATGACCATCAGCTCATCGTTATCGCTCACAGTCTTTAAATTAACTGCTTCGCCGTTCTTATCAGTAACCTTTATATTAATAATACCCTTGCCTCCGCGGCTAGTAAGACGGTACTCTTCTACCGGCGTACGCTTGGTAAAACCTAACTCCGTAACTGTCAATATTGTTGCGCCTTTTTGCGGCAGGACCATATCAATAACTTCATCTTTCTTGGCTAAGGAGATAGCGCGTACCCCGCCGGCTTGCCTACTCCTATCACGCACTTTACTTTCAGAAAATCTTATGGCTTTCCCCTGCCGGGTGCCAATGAGCAATTCTTGTTTTCCATCGGTTAAACCAACACCGATGAGCTCATCGCCCTTATCCAAAGTAATACCAATAATCCCGCCTTTGCGCGGATTACCATAAGCATCGAGCCTGGTCTTTTTAATCTGGCCGAGCTTAGTTACCATTACCAGATATTTATCGCCAGAAAATTCCTTAACCGGTATGGTAGAGCTGATTTTAGAGCCTGTTTCCATCTGGATAAGATTAATTATGGCCTTGCCTTTAGAGGTGCGGCTGGCCTGGGGGATTTCATAAACCTTAAGCCAATGCACTTGGCCTTTCTCCGTAAAGATTAACAAATAATCTTTAGTAGAGGCCACGAAAAGATGTTCAATAAAATCTTCCTCTTTCACCTCAGCGCCGCTGGCTCCTGTGCCACCGCGTTTTTGTTTACGGTAAGCGCTCACGGGTAAACGCTTGATATAGCCGCCGTGACTTATCGTCACTACCACATCCTCTTCGGCAATTAAATCCTCTACCTCCAATTCTTCTACTTCACCGATAATATCGGTTCTGCGCTCGTCTCCGTATTTTTTCTTTAGAGTCTCCAGTTCTTCCTTGATGAGCCCCTCAATCTTCTTTTCCGAAGCGAGCATTGCCTTGCACAATTCAATCTTTTTGAGCAGTTCCAAGTATTCGGCATCAATCTTATCGCGTTCAAGGGCAGTGAGCCGCTGCAATTGCATTTCTAATATCGCCTGCGACTGCGCGTCGGAGAGATCAAATTCCTTCATCAGGCGTTCTTTGGCATTCTCTGTATTTTTGGAGGTTTTAATTACCTTGATAATGCGGTCAATATATTTCAGGGCAATCTTTAAGCCCTCTAATATATGCGCCCTCTTTAATGCCTTGTCTAATTCAAACTGCGTCCTGCGACGGATAATCGCCTTGCGATGTTCGATATAATACTCCAGCACTTGACGTAAGGTTAAAACTCGCGGACGGTTTTCTACCAACGCCAGCATTATAATCCCAAAGGTGGTTTCTAACTGCGTGTGTTTAAAGAGCTGGTTAAGGATAATCTGAGACTCTACGTCGCGCTTTAGCTCTACAACAATACGCATACCATCCTTATCGGATTCATCGCGTATATCGGAGATGCCTTCTATCTTTTTCTCATCCACTAAACCGGCGATAGATTCAATCAGGCTGGATTTCTGTATTTGGTAAGGAATTTCAGCAATGACAATTAAATCTTTGCCGTTCTTCTGATGCTCTACGGTTGCCCTTGCCCGCACCAGGAGCTTGCCTTTACCGGTTGTGTATGCCTCCTTAATGCCATTCTTGCCGCAGATTACTCCGCCCGTCGGGAAATCCGGCCCCTTTATATAACGCATGAGGTCTTTTATTTCAGCTTCGGGATGCTCCAAGAAATAGATAATCGCATCGGCGACTTCATTGAGATTATGCGAAGGTATGTTGGTAGCCATGCCCACGGCTATGCCGCTTGAACCATTGACTAATAGATTTGGCAGGCTAGCAGGTAATAAAAGCGGCTCTTTTAACGAGGCATCAAAATTAGGGCCGAAATTAACCGTATCCTTATCGATGTCAGCCAGCATCTCGTCGCTAATTGCCGCGAGCCGAGCCTCCACATATCTCATCGCAGCCGGCGAGTCCCCGTCGACGCTGCCCACATTACCTTGACCCTCTACCAAAGGATAACGCAGAGAAAAATCCTGAGCCATTCTGATTAAAGCATCATAAACTGCGATGTCACCGTGAGGATGGTATTTCCCAAGGCACTCGCCCACAATACGCGCGGCTTTCTTAAAGGGCTTGTCGTGCTCAAGATTCAAATCCTGCATGGCATAAAGGATTCTTCTGTGCACCGGCTTCAGGCCATCGCGCACATCCGGCAGGGCGCGGCCGACAATTACGCTCATAGCGTAATTAAGGTAAGAGTCTTTTACCTCTTCTTCAATACAAACCGGAACTATTTTTTCGTTGCGAGTATACATTTTATATATCCAGATTTTTTACCTGATGCGCATAATTTTCTATAAATTCCCTACGGGGCTCAACCTGGTCACCCATTAAAACCGTAAACATCTTATCCGTCTCTACCGCGTCTTCCAGGGTAACTTTTAAAATCGTGCGTTTTTCCGGGTCCATGGTGGTTTCCCATAACTGTGGAGGGTTCATTTCTCCTAAACCTTTGTATCTTTGGATATGCATACCCTTTGTGGCTATCTCCTTTATATAAGCCAATACTTCTTGTAAGCTGAAAAGGTCTTGCTGTTCTTTCTCATTTGTAATACGATAGAGTGCCTTGGGCTTCTTAGCCGAATCCTTGCTGGTTGTATCTTTCTGCGCAGGACCCCAAGGAGCATAGGTTGCTATATCCAGACCCAACTTTTCTGTTTTAGCCACAACACGTTCTATTTCCGGGGCCTCAAAAAGCTCTAGAATCTTCTGCTCTGTATCTTTGCCTTCTTTGTCTGTAAAACTAGCTAATTCTTTGTCAGAATAAAGAAAATGGTCTTTTCCCTCCACTCTCACCCTATAAATTGGCATTTTTTTGGTCTTTGGATGCCTAAGGTGCAGATATTTTGCAATTTCTACTCCCTTTTTGTTCAAAATTCTGCCTAATTTCTCTAACTCTACCAGCAAATGTAAAAGGTCCTGAAACTGGTTATCTGTAAAGACCTGCTTATCTTTTAGGCGGATAAAGCGGTGGTCCTCTCTGCCTAATTCTAAAAGTAATTCATCCATCTGCTGCTCGGTCTGAATATATTCTTCGCGCTGGCCCCGTTTTATTTTATATAGCGGCGGCTGGGCAATATAAACATGGCCCTCCTCTACAAGTTTTGGCATTTGGCGGTATAAAAACGTAAGTAAAAGTGTGCGGATGTGGGACCCGTCAATATCGGCATCGGCCATAAGCATTAATTTATGATAGCGTAATTTAGCAATATCGAATTCCTCGCCGACCCCTGTGCCTAGGGCTGTAATTATGGTGCGTATTTCTTCATTTGATAAAATCTTGTCCAGCCTTGCCTTCTCCACATTCAAAATTTTACCTTTGATAGGAAGTATTGCCTGAAACCTGCGGTCGCGGCCTTGCTTGGCACTATTATGCACAAACACACCGCAAGCCAAAGCAAAATTATGCGTATTGGGAACCTCTATATCATAAACATCTATCTCCCCCGCCACCTTTTCTATTCGTTTAATTTTGTGATTAAAATTTTGTACTACTTCTACCAATGTCTCTTCACCGCCGCCAAAAAATCTGGCTATCAATGTACTTAATTTGATTAGGTTAGTATTTCTTTTTGGCAGAGCGAGTCTTTCCTTATCGTAGAAATTAATATTGCCGTATTTATCATAAACTTTTCTGGCAAATTCTAAACCGGCATTTAAATAAACGTGATTATACGCGATTTTTCGTTTCTTTCTAAATTCCTCTGTCCACTGTTCTCTTGTTTTCTGACTTCTCCACTGCAACAGATTTTTGTCTGACCACTGTATTTTTGCCTTTTCGGAAAAACACTTTCTTATGTCAGGATGGACCTCGAAATATCTCTTAACTCTCTCGGCTTGCAGTTCTCTATGGTTTTCTTGAGACCAATAATTTTTCTGAGCCGAATTCAAGAATTGTGCATTGGCCTTTTGATAATTGGGGTGGCTATGATAAAATTCTGAGAACTTCTGAGCCATATAATTTTTGTATTCATCATTTTCCCATTGTTTTCTTGCTCGTTGGCTCAAGATTTTTTTTATCTCTGGTGTCGTCATAATTTTTCTCATTTTTTCTCGATACCTTGTCGATCGATGAGCTTTTCTGGATTTTTCTTTTATCTCTTTGCTGTGAAGCGTCTTTTCAAGAAGTGTTGTGTGATATAAAAGGTGCTCCCTATTTTTCATTCTTACTAAATTATCCGGATTATTATTTAATTTGTTGAAGTCTCTATGATGGATAGTGTCGCCACTTTCTTTTAGCGAAGCGCCGTTCTCTAAATTATATCTATCAGATAATAAATGGGTAAAAATCCATTTATTCGTCTTTGGGGCAAAAACCATTTCATAGCCTTCAATAGTAACCCTACCGCCAATTTTAGAATATTGGCGATAAAGCGGCATTAGGGAATCGTCTAGGGTTAAATCTTTTGCCATTTTATAACTGCCATCTTTTAACATAAACTTATGGTCGGGGGTACAAATAATTTCTTCATTATTATCGAGCACGACTTTGATAACTTCAGCTGCTTGTTTTGTTATTCTTGGGTTTTTTATTTCCCTAATTGCAATTTTACCGTCGTGGCCGATGCTATAACAATAATTTTGTTTGCCAATTTTGTCTTCGTTTATCAATTCTTTAAAAGTGATATTCCGCCCATCGGTTAAAGCCACTTTGGTGTCCCCAAAAAAACATCCTCCGGCCGAATCTCCTTCCACAATATAAAGTTCGCATAACGCCGGGTCCCTCTCCGAGCAATCCGCCAGTTTCCCCGGCAGCCCTGCGCCTTCAAGCGCGCCTTTTCTACGCGTCAATTCCCGTGCCTTGCGCGCTGCTTCACGCGCCCGCGATGCCACAATTACCTTATCTATAATTTTATTGGCTACGGAAGGGTTCTCCTCGCAGTATGCAGCCAGGGCATCTAAGCTTGCCGAAGCAACTAAACCTTCTACCTCGGAATTGCCCAGCTTTGTCTTGGTCTGACCTTCAAACTGAGGATTAGGAACCTTGACGCTTACAACCGCAGTCAAGCCTTCGCGCACATCCTCTCCGGCGATGGCGATTTCATCGCCTTTGATTAAATTTTTGCTCTTGGCATATTGATTTATGGCGCGGGTAAGGGCAGATTTAAAGCCAGAGAGGTGCGTGCCGCCCTCTACAGTATTGATATTATTCGCGAAAGAAAACAGGGTCTCGGCATAACCATCATTATATTGCAGCGCTACTTCAGTAATAATGTCGTCCTGGGACTTCTGAAAATAAACCACCTTACTGTGCAAGGGGTTCTTGTTCTTGTTTAAGTATTCCACGAACGAAATAACCCCGCCGGAAAATTCAAAAACTGCTTCTTTATCCGTGCGCTCATCAACGAGCTTAATCTTGAGGCCCTTATTGAGAAATGCCAGCTCTCTTAAACGCTGGGAGAGTATGTCATAGGAAAAATCTATCTTGCTAAAAATTGTTTTGTCAGGCTTAAAGGTTACTTTTGTGCCAGTGCTTGTGCTTTTGCCTATGACAGTAAGATTGGAGACGGTCTTGCCGCGTTCATAGCGCTGGTGGTAAATCTTGCCGTCTCTTTTAACTTCTACCTCTAACCAGTCAGACAGGGCATTGACCACGCTGACGCCCACGCCGTGCAAACCTCCAGAGACTTTGTATACCCTGTGGTCAAATTTTCCTCCGGCATGCAAGGTCGTAAGGGCCACTTCTACTGCCGGCTTCTTTTCTGTTTTATGCATATCAACCGGGATACCCCTGCCGTTATCTGTGACGCTTGTGCTGTTATTGGAGTGAACAACCACCTCAATATAGTTGCAAAACCCTGCCAGGCTTTCGTCTACGCTATTGTCCACTACCTCGTAAACCAGGTGGTGTAACCCGCGCACAGAGGTATCGCCGATATACATTGCGGGCCTGCGCCTGACTGCCTCTATGCCTTCTAAGACCTGAATAGTGGTGGCATCGTAGGCTTTATCTTTAGCCGGCTGCTGTGACACGTTGCTCGGTTTATCCGGTTTTAATGTTTTCTTGGGCGATGCCTTCTTTTTCACCCCGCACCTTCTCACTTTATTCTATTATTTTATCTATTTTCTAACCCCAAAACGCGCTTCCTCTTCTTCAGATTTAAATTTAGGCAGCCTTTTCATATTATGTCTTGTAAGTTTTCTCAGAGCGCCTTCTCAATACTAAAATCCACACAGTCTTTTTCTCATCATCTACATCGTAAAGCACTCTATAGCCGCCTATTCTTATGCGGTATTGTGCAATGTACTGATACAATTGAATAGGTGGTTTAAGTTTCTTAAAGGGTTTTTCTCCATACGGCCGGGGATTTAAGCCAAGTTTATTTACCTCTTGCATAATCTCTTCTTGTAGTTTTACCGGCTGAATCTTTAAGAGGACTTTCTCAAATTTTTTCTCAATAGAATG
>JAGUUJ010000019.1 GCA_020063525.1 Candidatus Omnitrophota bacterium | reverse complement strand
GTCTCGAGCTTCGTTTCTTTTATGACCGGTGATATGTTTGTAAAAAGGCCACATGTATTTAGGCACATCAGCCGTTATCTTTGGTTTTTTTACTATATTCCCTTATTTATCTGGGAATGCATAAAGGCAAATATTGATGTGGCTTATCGCGTGGCTCATCCGGATTTGCCCATTAATCCCGGTATTGTTAAGGTAAAGACTACCTTAAAGTCAGATACAGCTTTGACCTTTTTGGCAAATTCTATTACCCTTACTCCTGGCACAATGAGCGTAGATATAGACGAAGAAAACAGTTTTTTGTATATCCACTGGATTGACGTCAAAGATAGAGATATCCAGAAAGCCACTGAGATTATTGTAAAGAAATTTGAAGATATATTAAGAAGGATTTTCGAATGAGCCCCGCCCTTCCTAAAAATATTAGAACAAATAATATAGAGAAGGGTAGAGGCATAGTTGAGGAAGGAAGGGCGGGGTGAAACGATTGCGCTGGTTAATAGGTTTGGTGGCAATTATAATCATTTTTGCAGTAATTATCTTTTATCTTTTCCCTTCATTATTAGAATGGCAGTCTGTTCTTTTAAGGCACTGTTTTTCCGTACTTTTCTTCTGTGCCTTATTTTGCCTCTGGCGTATCCTTAAGGGTCCTACGCCGGCTGATAGGGCAGTGGCGATTGATATTTTAGGAATCTTGGTTTTGGGTTTCTGCGCCATCTTAGGAATCCCCACAGGTAGAGACTGGTATATTGACATTGGTATTGCCTGGGCTTTGCAGAGTTTTATTTCTACCCTTGCCCTGGCCAAGTATTTAGAAGGAAGAAACTTTGATGAATGAGACAATAGGTATGTTTTTTATAGTCGTTGGTCTTGCTTTTGATTTCTTTGGCTGTTTAGGATTAATCCGACTGCCTGATGTCTACAACCGTTTGCAGGCTTCCACAAAAAGCGTAACTTTAGGAACCTGCGGGATACTCTTTGGCTTATTTTTATTTAAAGGATTTACTGCCGCGGGTATAAAGGCAATTTTATGTATCCTGTTCATCATATTAACCGCTCCGGTTTCTGCTCATGCCTTGGCAAGAGGTGCACATAAGTGGGGCGTAAAACTCTGGGAGAAATCCGTCTGTGATAAATACGCCGAAGACGAAAAAACAGTAGGTAGTATGTAGTAGGTAGGGATTGGGAATGAAATATCCGAAATTAAGAGAATTAAAAGAGGCGATAAAGGCATTAATTAAAGGCCCTTATACCTCTAGATTTCCCTATCAGCCGCATAAGCCTTATGAGAGATTCAGGGGCCGGCCGGAATTTCACGAAGAGGATTGCGTGGGCTGCGGCGCGTGTTTCCAAGTTTGTCCTGCGCAGGCAATAGAGATGCAGGATGTAAAAGGCAAGAGGATTTTGACCGTGAATTGGGATACGTGCATATTTTGCGGACAGTGCCAGGCAAACTGTATCACAGAAAAAGGCATTATACTTTCGCAAGAATTCGATTTGGCTACAACTGGCAAGAGAAATGAGCTCAAACAGACTATAGAAAAGGAATTTGTAGTGTGTGATTGTTGCGGTGAAAATATCGTGCCTTCCGAACAAATATTATGGGTGGCTAAGAAGCTCGGACCGCTTTGTTTTTCTAATGCTTCACTGATGTTATTTTATTTAAGGGAACTAGACCTCGCCTTATCCGCCGAAGGCGGAAAAGAAAAATTCCTCCCTAAAGAAGAACTGGAGTTTTTGCGTTCCGACCGCATTAAGATTATCTGCCCTCGCTGTAGGCGCCTAGCCGTGCTGAAATCTTAACATGCTCTCCTCATTAAAGATAAAAAATTTTAGACTCTATTGGTTAGGAACGCTTGTCTCACTTATCGGCACCTGGATTCAGGCAGTAGCCCAGTCGTGGCTGGTGTTTCAACTCACTAATTCAGCGTTCTTGTTAGGGTTGGTAGGTTTCTTAAGTTCTATACCTGTATTTCTCTTATCTTTATTCGGCGGCGTAGTAGCGGATAGGATGAATAAAAAGAATATCCTTTTATTTACCCAGAGTGCCTTTATGCTCTTGGCATTTTTTCTGGCTGCGCTTACGCAGATGAAATTAATTTCGGCTTGGCAGATCATGCTTATTGCCGTATTGAATGGTATGGTGATGGCCTTTGATGCACCAAGCAGACAGGCAGTGGTGGTGGAATTAGTCGGTCGAGAACATCTTTTTAATGCCGTTGTCTTAAATTCAGTGGCATTTAATTCCAGCCGTATAATTGGACCTGCTTTGGCCGGTATCCTCATCGCAAGTGTCGGTATGAGCGGATGTTTTTATATAAACGCGATAAGTTTTCTGCCCCTCATAATTATCCTTTTATTAATTAATCTACATAATGGTTCCAGGACTACCAAGAATAATACTGTAGTAAGGGATTTAATAGAAGGACTTAGGCTGATAAAAAATAATCGTTTGATATTGATATTAGTTACTATGGTGGCTATCTCCAGTTTATTCGGTGTTTCCTATGTAATACTTATGCCTATCTTCGCCGAGCAAATATTAAAGGTTGGCGCCAGAGGCCTGGGCGTGCTTATGTCTTCTAGCGGTCTAGGCGCTTTGATTGC
>JAGUUJ010000068.1 GCA_020063525.1 Candidatus Omnitrophota bacterium | reverse complement strand
TTTACCAGAGATTCTTCTGCATCCACGCATCAGCTCTCTTCAGCGCTGTTCCTGCGCCTTTGGCAGTCTCGCATCCGGAAACGGTAATAATAAAAACGATAAACATAAAAAGCAGGGTTGCTTTTTTTATCATGGACTTCCTCTCCTTTGTTTTACCCATTTCATCAATCTTTCCTTTGTCTGCTCTTTCCCCAAATAGTATATAACCTCGAATAACCCCGGTCCTATAGTCTTTCCGGTAAGGGCCACCCTTATGGGATGGATGAGCGCCTTAGCCTGGATGTTAAGCTCGGCTACCAGCTCCCGGAAACTCGCTTCAATTGCCGCAATATCAAACTTATCTAACTTACCTAATCTATCTATAAAAAGTTTAAATTCTTTGGATAAATCCTGGGCCAGAAATTTCTGCTCTGCTGCCGGGTCAATGGTAATATTTTTCAGAAAGAAAAAGTCTGCCCAGTCCACAAAATCATTTAAGACCGTAAGCCGGGGCTGAAATAATTTTATCAGGGAAAGGATATAGTCTCTATCAAAATTATCTTTATCTATGTATTTCTTCTCAATCAGCATGGGAATTACCGCGTCTGTTAGGCTTTGAGGATCTTCGCTCTTAAGATACTGGTTATTTATCCAATCAAGTTTATCCATATCCATTACTGCGGCGGTTTTATTAACGGTTTTTATATCAAAAAGCTTTATTGCTTCTTTTATATCTATAATCTCGCGGTTCTCTCCCGGAGACCAACCCAAAAGCATAAGGAAATTAACCAGGGCTTGCGGTAAATAGCCCATCTGGCGGTATTCAGTTATGGCGGTTGCGCCTTTTCTTTTAGACATCCTGCCCCCCTCTTTTGCCATTATCAGCGGCAGGTGCGCAAATTCCGGCAGAGGAAAACCTAATGCCTGATACAAAAGAATTTGTTTGGGAGTATTGGAAATGTGGTCGTCGCCCCTGATAATATGGGTGATCTTCGTCAGGGCATCATCCACTACGCAGGCAAAATTGTAGGTGGGGGTTCCATCGGATTTAATCAAAACCTGGTCCTTTATCACCAAGGTATCAAATTCTATTTCCCCGTGTATCAAATCAATGATTTTTATCTTTTGCGGTATAACTTTAAAGATTATCGCCTCTTTGCCGCTTTCGGATTTTTCAATGTATGCCTTGTCTTCTTTTAACACCTTTTGCGCGTACTCCTTATATATATCAAACCTCTGGCTCTGATAGTAGATTTCATCCCATTCGAAACCGAGCCATCTTAAGCTGTTTAATATTTCGTCGATATACTCCTTCTTGGAACGGCTCAAATCTGTATCCTCAATCCTTAAAATAAATTGGCCGTTCTTAGACTGGGCATAAAGCCAGTTAAATAGGGCAGTGCGGCCGCCGCCGATATGGAGATTTCCCGTCGGAGAAGGTGCAAAGCGGACTCTAATCATTTTAATTTTATCCCTTCTAATAATGCCTTTTGATTAATTTCAATGAGGTTCTTTTTATCTTCTGGTGCAATCGCCTGAATAACAAAAGATACACTCTTTGAATCCACGATATTTTTCTGGCTGATAAAAAACCCTAAGGCTATCATATTCGCTATCTTAATGTTGCCCAGCTTGACTGCTAAATCAGTAAAGGGGTGCTTTATAATATGCGCCTTTTTATCTATATCTTTAAAATTTCCAGCCAAAGAACTGTTGACAATTAGAAGACCCGCATTCTTAATCCTGTTTTTGAACTTCTTTAGCGAAGGCCCGTTCATAATAATTAAACTATCTGCCTCCCCAATGTAAGGAGAACCTATTTCTGCATCAGAGATAACGACCATGCAGTGGGCGGTTCCGCCGCGCACCTCTGCTCCGTATGAAGGCAGCCAGGTTACATGTTTATCTAGCCGCATTGCTGCCTCGGCCAGGACCTTGCCCAGAAGCATAATACCCTGGCCGCCTGCTCCTGCTATAATAATCTTTTCTATCATAATCTTGGTTACGTTATTCGGTTAGGGTAACGATGCCTGTTTCGTAGTTGGGTTAGGGTTACGTCTTTTTAGACGAATGACGTAACCGACTAACGATACGGGCTTCGTAGCCGTAACCTTAGCCCAATAATTTACTTAATTCTTCCAATGGGGAATTCTTTCATCATAACTTCCTTTATCCAATCCAGTGCTTTTTTAGGCGGCATATCCCAATAGGTTGGGCAGGGAGATAAAATCTCAACTAATGAGAAACCAATATTATCAATCTGATTTTGGAAGGCGAGTTTTATCGCCTCTTTTGCCTTAATAATCTCTGGGGGTGAATGTAGCGATACCCGTTCAATATATTTTACTGCAGGCAGCAGAGCCAACATCTCTGAAATCTTTAAGGGATATCCATGAAGTTTAATCTCTCTTCCGAGGGGCGTTGTAGTTGTTTTCTGGCCCAGCAATGTAGTAGGCGCCATCTGTCCGCCGGTCATGCCATAAACTGCGTTGTTGATGAATATCACCGTTACATTTTCTCCCCGGTTAGCAGCGTGTATTGTTTCATTTGTACCAATAGCTGCAAGGTCCCCGTCCCCCTGATAAGTAAATACGATGTTTTGTGGCCTTACTCTTTTTATCCCCGTCGCTACTGCCAAAGCCCTGCCATGTGCTGCCTCAGAACAATCAAAATCCCAGTAATCATAAGCGATTACTGCACAGCCCACCGGTGCCACACCGATAACGCGCTCTCGGATGCCTAACTCATCCACTATTTCAGCAATAAGCCTGTGCGCTATTCCATGTCCGCAACCGGCGCAATAATGAGTTGAAACATTACGCAGGGATTTAGGATGGCTAAATACTTTTTCCATTTCGCTGTGTTTTAGCGTTTAGCGGATAGCGTTTAGCGTTTAGAAAAACTATTCGCTACACGCTCTACGCTATACGCTAATCCTCTTTATTTTATTCATAATATCTTCTTCCGTCGGAATGCCGCCTCCTGCCCGACCTAAAAACTCTACCTTTGCTTTTCCATTGATTGTTAATTTTACATCTTCTAACATTTGGCCGTAAGACATCTCTATTACTAGGTAATAGGTTTTAGGTGATAGGTTGTAGGTAAAAGCTTTTTGAGGAAATGGCCAAAGGGTTATGGGACGAACCAAGCCAACCTTCTTGCCTTTTTTTCTTAAGTTATTTACCACACTCTTTGCAATGCGCGCCATTGACCCATAGGCAACCAGAATAATCCTGGCATCATCTAAAAATAGGCTTTCAAAACGCTCTTCTTTCTGTTGAATAGTCTTATATTTCCTCTGTAATGTGAGATTAAACTTTTCCAGGTCACCCTCTACCATATAGAAAGATTTTACGATATTGGGACTCCTGCCTTTACAACCCGTAAGCGTCCATTTTTTTCGGTGTTCGGTGTTCGGTGTTCGGTGTTCGGCCGATAACCGAATAGGCTCCATCATCTGGCCGAGCATTCCATCACCTAAAATAATCGCCGGGGTCCGATATTTATCTGCTAAATCAAAGGCAAGAAACATAAGCTCGTATGCTTCCTGAACACAAGATGGTGCAAGGACTATAGAATGGTAATCGCCGTGTCCGCCGCTACGCGTAGCCTGAAAATAATCAGATTGCGCAGGCCAAATATTACCCAAGCCCGGACCGCCGCGCATCACATTCACGATTACTGCTGGTAATTCTGCGCCCGCAATGTACGAGATACCTTCCTGTTTCAGGCTCATCCCCGGGCTCGATGAAGATGTCATTGCCCTTGCTCCTGCTGCTGAAGCGCCAAATACCATATTTATCGCTCCTAACTCAGATTCTGCTTGAATAAAAACTCCTTCTACCTCAGGCATGCGCTTTGCCATATATGCGGGCAATTCATTCTGGGGTGTAATCGGATAACCGGCGTAGAAACGACAACCTGCCTGTATAGCCCCTTCGGCTATTGCCTCATTACCTGTCATTAAGATTTTTTTAGACATTTTGGTTTTTGGTCTTAGGTCTTGGGTAATACCTATTTATACACCTCAATACAACAATCCGGACATATAATAGCGCACATTGCGCAACCCAAACATCCCCCTTTGCTGAAGCTTCCTCCTTCGCCCTGCGGGCTACGGAGGACAGGTCGGGGGGAAAATTTTACGGGTTTTACGCCACGCCGGTTCAAGTCTTTATCTACACTAATTAATCCCTTTGGACAAAAACTAACACACAATAAACAACCTTTACATTTTTCTCTATCAATAATTATCTTGGCCATATCTAGCCTGAAACTTTAAGAGTCCTTAATATTTTATCCGCGATTCCTTTAGCAGTTAATCCGTACTTATCCAACAAAATATCTCTTGAGCCGTGGGGTATAAATTCAGGCGGCAGGCCAATTTTTATCACCGGCCTGTCTATTACTTCCGCAACGGCACTGCCAAATCCGCCTTCTATAATACCTTCTTCGGCGCTGAAAATAAATTTTACTTGTGAAGTAACCGCCTTCAGCAAATTGGTATCTAATGGCTTGACAAAACGCGCATTCACTAAAGTGCCTTTTAAACTTTCTCTTTCTAACATCTCCATTGCCTCAAAAGAAACTGGCACCAAACTGCCTAAGGCAATAATAGCGAAATCCTTTCCTTCTTTTACCACCTCGGCTTTACCCAATTGTAACGGGCAAACGGGCAAACGGGCAAACGGGCAAACGGCTCTAGGGTACCTTAAAGCCACTGGCCTATCCAATGCGGCAGCAAACTCCAACATAGCCTCTAATTCGAGTCCGTCTTTAGGGGCCATAAGCACTAAATTCGGGATATTTTTTAAAAAAGCGATGTCAAAGATGCCTTGATGGGTTACTCCGTCTTCTCCGACGATACCGGCACGGTCGATAGCCAAAACAATACCGAGGTTTTGTAAGGATACACACTCAATAATTTGATCGTAAGCCCGTTGTAAAAACGTAGAATATATAGCTACTACGGGCTTAAGCCCCTCTCGGGCTAAACCACTGGCAAAACAGATTGCATGTTCTTCGGCAATGCCTACATCAAAAAATCTTTCGGGATATAAATCCCGGAATTTATCCAGGCCTGTCCCTTCAGGCATGGCTGCGGTTATCGCTACGATACGGGCATTCTTTTTCGCCAATTCTATCAGTTTATTACTGAAAACTTCGGTGTAAGTTTTGGGCCTTGTGCCTCCAACCTTAGGCCTGCCGGTAGTAATCTCAAAAGGGCCAGCGCTATGAAATCTTATAGGTTCATTTTCTGCGGGCAGATAGCCTTTACCCTTCTTGGTAATTATATGAAGCAGCACAGGGCCTTTGATATCGAGTATATTTTTCAGTGTCGGGATTAAACTCTGTATATTATGCCCGTCTAAAGGCCCAAAATAACGGAATCCCAATTCCTCAAAGAACATACCGGGAATGAACAATCTCTTTAGACCCTCTTCAAATTTATTGGCAATTTTTATAAGACGGCCCCCTTTAGGCAGACGGGATTTCACAAAATTGTCCAGAGAAGTTCTAAAACGGTTGTATATAGGTAAGGATATAAGTTTATTCAAATAAGTACTTAAAGCGCCCACATTAGGAGCAATGCTTAACTCATTGGTATTTAAAATAATCAGGATGTCTTTTTTTAGGTGTCCGGCATTATTCAGGCCCTCAAAGCACAGCCCGCCGCTTAAAGAGCCGTCTCCAATTACTGCTACCACTCTAAAATATTTTTCGCCAGGCATAGTATCTCTGGCGCAGGAAAGGCCTAAGGCCAATGACACGGCAGTTGAACTGTGCCCTGTAGTAAATGTATCATAGGGCGACTCGTCTTTTGCAGGAAACCC
>JAGUUJ010000121.1 GCA_020063525.1 Candidatus Omnitrophota bacterium | reverse complement strand
CCCTTGCCAAAAACCCCTAAAGATAGTATCATATAAAGTTAAGTTTTCTTATAGCCAACGACGGGCCCATAGCTCAGTGGCAGAGCAGGTGACTCATAATCACTTGGTCGGAGGTTCGAACCCTTCTGGGCCCAGGATATATTAGGGCGTTAGGGCGCATGGCTCAGTTGGTTAGAGCGCCACACTCACATTGTGGAGGTCGAGGGTTCAAGTCCTTCTGCGCCCACCAGAGAAACAAAAAGAGCATTATTATTGTTGCATCTTATTCAAAAGGAAAGGCGTGGTTGACCTAAAGTCACAGATAAGTCAATTAGTTCATTTACAGACGATAGACAGTGAGATTTATGTCTTAAAAAATGAAAAGGAATTGAAGCCCAAAGAGATAGAGGGTATTGATGCTGCTTTTGAAGAAAAGAAAAAACATCTTGCCAGCCTTGAGCAGACCCTATTAAGTTTTCAAAAACAAAGAAAGGATAAAGAATTAGAATTAGCTTCTAAAGAAGAAAACACCAAGAAATTAGAAACTCAACTTTACCAACTTAAAACAAATAAGGAATATCAAGCAATGATGCAACAGATACAAGATGCAAAAGCCGATGCCTCGGTAATAGAAGACCAGATTTTAGGATTATTTGAACAGGCAGATAAGATAAGAAATGACAGCAGTCAAGAAAAACAGAGGCTTCAGGAAGAGGAGAAGGCAGCCGAGGGGCAGAAGAAGAACATCCGGGATAGGATAAAAGAGATAGATGAACGCATTGCGCAATTAGAAGCGCAGAGAAAACAAATTACACCCGCTCTTGATAAGAAGATACTTACTCAATATGAAAGAATACTGCTAAATCGCGATGGTTTAGCAATAGTAAGCGTTAAAGATAATTCATGCGGGGGCTGTAATATGTTTGTGCCTCCTCAGGTAATAAATCTGATAAGGATGTATGAATGCATAATTACCTGTGAAGTTTGCAATAGAATACTGTATATTGAGAATGGGACAATTTAAGTTTTACATTGACGGGGCTTCGAAAGGCAACCCCGGCCCAAGCGGCATAGGTGTGGTTATCTGCCGGGACGGCTCAACCATAAAAAATATAGCCAGTTTCATTGGTAACACTACCAACAATGTTGCCGAATATACGGCTTTGATTTATGCATTGCAGGAAGGACTTATTCTTAATGCAGAAAATATAGAGATAAATACCGATAGCCAGCTCTTGTATAGGCAGGTTAAAAAAATTTATAAGATTAAAAATGCCAATATATTAGGGTTGTATAATCAAGCTCTGCATCTTATGTCGGCTTTTAAAGAGGTTTCGATAAAACATATTCCCCGGGGAGAGAATCGGGGTGCGGATAAATTAGCGAATAAAGCAGTGAAGGAATCGGTCCTTGATAAACAGGGCAGGTAGAAGGTGGTCGCCCTTGACATCGAAGATGTCAAGGGAGGAAAGTCCGGGCTCCGGAGGATAGCGTAATGGGTAACGCCCATCCTGCGTATGTAATGTATGCAGAGGATTTCCGCCACAAATCGTGGCGGACCCGCCAAGTATTTTGGCGGAATTCTTGGCGGGAGAGCCACAGAGACGAGCGCCCCCACTGTTTTTGTCTTGCTTCGCAAGGCAAAAACAAAGCGTAAACGGGGCAGGTGAAACGAGGCAATCTCTACGCGGAGTAAGGTAAAATAGGAGACGAGTGCTGGTCCGGCGCGTTAAAAGTCTAGGGGTTTACTGCTTGAGTCCTGACGGTAACGTCAGGATCGAGAGAAATGGCCACGTAAGATGCGGATAATCGCATTAAGACAGAACTCGGCTTATTCTGTCTGCCCGGTTTTATAAAGTTACGTAATGTTACGTAAGGTTACGATAGAGTAACCTTATTTGCAGGAGGAAGAAATGTCAGGTCATTCAAAATGGAAGACGAATAAAGGCAAGAAAATGGCGGCAGACGCAAAAAAAGGGGCTGCATATACAAAACTTATTAAAGAAATCACAGTTGCAGCTCGCGAAGGTGGTGGCAATCCCGATACTAATATTAGGTTACGCACAGTTATGTCTAGGGCAAAAGAAGCCAATATGCCTTCTGATAATGTTAAGATGGCGATAAAGCGCGGCACAGGAGAATTGCCGGGCGTAGTTTATGAAACAGTTATGTACGAGACATACGGGCCCGCAGGAGTGGCAATTTTTATTGAAGCACTGACTGACAATAAGAACCGCACAACTGCAGAACTGCGTAACATTATGTCCAAAAAAGGCGGTAATATGGCAGGCGCAGGTTCCGTAAGCTATATGTTTGCTAAAAAAGGTTATATTCTTATTGAAAGAAGCCAGGCTCAGGAAGACGAGTTGATGACTATTGCTTTAGATGCAGGGGCAGAGGATGTTAAGTCGGATGATAAGAACTACGAGATTACTACTTCTGTGCAGGGTTTTGAAAAGGTAAAGCAATCCCTTCAGGACAAAGGACTAAAATTGCAGACTGCGGAAATTACCATGATTCCCTCCTCAACAATTAAAGTGGTAGGCGGTGATGCAAAACAGGTATTAGGATTAGTTGAGGCATTAGAAGAGCACGACGATGTTCAGCAGGTTTATGCTAATTTTGATATCCCCGATGAAATTTTAGAACAGATGGCTGCCGGCAGCTAAAAGATGAGAATCTTAGGGATTGACCCAGCCCTGACAGTTACCGGGTACGGCGTTATTGATTTTAGAAAAAATAAATTGTCTTTATTGGAAGCAGGAATAGTTACGACCGATTCCCGCGAAACAACGCCTAAGCGGCTGGATAAGATATATCGGGCAGTAACAAAATTGATATTTGATACCAAGCCGGATGTAATGGTCCTTGAGAAACTCTATGCGCATTATCGTCATCCCACTACCGCATATATTTTAGGTCAGGCGCGCGGGGTAATCTGCCTTGCTTGTGCAAGAGAGAATATTCCTCTGGTTGAATATGCCGCTACCCGGATTAAGAAAGCAATTGTGGGAAATGGCCTGGCTTCCAAATATCAGGTACAAAGAATGGTAGTAACTATACTTAATTTAAATAGTCAACCGAAATACACTGATGTGACTGATGCGTTGGCTCTAGCCATCGCACACAGTTATATTATGAGGCCTAAGATATGATTGCGCGCATTTGCGGAAAGGTAATTGAAAAAGGCGCGAATTATTTACTTATTGATATTAACGGTATTTCCTACAAGGTGTTTATTCCGCTGACAGTTATGCAGCGATTAGATGAAAGTATTACCGGTGACGGTAGAATTAGCCTCATAACTTACCATTATTTTCAGATGGAACCGTCCAAGAGCACACCTATGTTAATCGGTTTTCTAAATGAAGTAGAGAAGGAATTCTTTGAGGCGTTTATTACTGTTTCTGGTATCGGCCCGCGGGCAGCATTGAAAGCATTGAATAAACCTATATCTTTAGTGGTGCGGGCAATAGATGAGGGGGATACGAATTTCTTGCAGTCTTTGCCGGGCATAGGCCAGCAAAGGGCAAAGGAGATTGTAGCAAAACTTCAGAATAAACTAGGTAAGTTCGGTTTAATACAGGATGATAGGGGGAAAGAACAAAAAGCAAAAACAATAGATATTGAAGAAGAGGCTTTGGCTGTGCTTATGCAATTAGAGTATAAGAAATCCGAAGCCTGTTCAATGATAAAAAAAGCTCTGGAGAGATCCAGTGCTATACAGACAACCGAGGATCTGCTCAATGAAGTCTATAAACAGAGAAAAGCAAAATAAATATGTCGGATAACAATGTAAAGACAGTAATTGAAGCATTGCTTTTTGCCAGCGAAAAACCTTTGTTGCTTGAACAGGTAAAAGATGTCTTAGACAATTTAGCCACAGATGAAATTCGCAAAAACATGGAAGAATTAAAAGACGAATACGAAAAAACCAATCGCGGTATGCGCATTGTTGAGATAGCCGGCGGTTTTCAGATGATTACAGCTCCTGTCTTTGTTTCTTTTCTAAGAAAATTATATAAACAACGCCGCGTGGAAAGATTATCCACGCCCGCATTAGAGACTTTAGCTATAATTGCCTATAAACAACCCGTAACCCGGCTGGAAATAGAATCTATAAGAAATGTCAATGTTGATGGTATGATTAAAAATTTTCTGGAGAAAGGGCTTATCCGTATTGCAGGAAGGAAAAAAGCTCCTGGAAGGCCAAAGGTTTATGGGACAACACGGCAGTTCCTGGAGCATTTTGGTTTAAAATCTTTAGATGAGCTGCCTAAGATAGAAGGTTTTTTAACCCTGAAGGCTTTACAAGATTCACCTGCGCTTTTAGCTGCAAAGGAGGAAAGAGATGGATCTGAAGAGTCTGCGAAAGACAGTTGATAATATAGATAAAAAAATAATCCAGCTTTTGAATGTACGCGCCAAGACCACATTGGATATTGCTGAATTGAAACGTAAGAGCGGAAAGAGTATTTATTCTCCTGATCGCGAAAGAGAAGTTTTGAAAAAGTTAGCGATTATAAACAAGGGCCCTTTGTCTTCTAGCGCGCTTGAGGCAATATATCGTGAGATAATGTCTTGTAGTCTTTCTTTGGATAGGCCGCTTAAGGTTGCTTATTTGGGACCCGAGGCAACTTTTACACATTTAGCTGCCTTAAAAAGATTCGGCTCGCAGGTTGAATATATTGCCTGCAATAGTATTACAGATGTATTCCTTGAAGTAGAAAGAGATAATGCAGATTACGGTGTAGTGCCTATAGAGAATTCTGTGGAGGGAGCAGTTAGCCACACTTTAGATATGTTTGTGGATTCAGAATTGAAAGTTTGCAGCCAGACAATTTTAGATGTGGCACACCATCTCTTAGCCAACTGTCCCAAAAACAAAATCAGGCGTGTTTATTCAAATCCGCAGGTGTTTGGGCAGTGCCGAATTTGGCTTCAAGAGAATCTGCCTGGTGTAGAAAAAATTGAGGTATCCAGCACCACCCGTGCCGCACAAATTGCAGCCAAGGAAAAGAACAGCGCTTGCATTGCTTCATTATTAGCAGCCAAAGTTTATAAATTAAAAGTGCTCGCTTCTGACATCGAAGATTCGCCGCATAATGTTACGCGCTTCTTGATAATCGGTAAAACCGATGTGCCGCCGACAGGGCAGGACCGTACTTCGATTATGTTTTCCATTAAAGACAAGGTCGGCGCTTTGCATGATATGCTACTGCCTTTTAGAAAATATGGGATTAATCTTACTAAAATTGAATCGAGGCCTTCTAAGAAGAAAGCCTGGGATTATTATTTCTTCGTGGACTTGGATGGGCATCGGGATAATCCCCGCATTAAAAGAGCGCTTTTAGAATTAGAGAACAAGTGTAAATTCTTAAAAATCTTGGGTTCCTACCCGTTAGGAGAATAATATAAGGGACGTCTTTGAACCCAATCGGAAGTCGTATTTGCATCCAATCGGAAAGGTGTCCCTTAATAAAGAATTATAAAAGGGACACCTTTTGCTTCAGAATTAAAGACGTCCCTGCTTTGAATGAGGGACAGGCTTTGCTTTAGCAACAAAGACGTCCCTAGAGAGATAAAAAATGGAAGAATTAGTTAGAAAAAATATATTGAATATAACGCCTTATGCAGCGGGCAAGCCTATAGAAGAAATTAAGAGGCAATTGGGCCTGAAGGAAATTATAAAGCTCGCTTCTAATGAGAATCCTCTGGGCCCTTCTCCTAAGGCGATGGAGGCCATAAAAAAGAACTTATCAGGAGCCAATCGCTACCCCGACAGCCAGGGTTATTATCTAAAGAAGAGAATCTCCCGTTACTTGAATGTTAAACCTGCGAATATCGTTCTGGGCAATGGCTCGGATGAGCTTATTGATATTATTATAAAAACGTTTGTGGAAGACGATGAAAACATTATAACCGCAGATATTACGTTTTTAGAATACGAAATTATTTCCAAAGTTAATGGCCGCCGCATCATTTCTGTTCCTTTAAGGTATTTTAAGTATGATTTGGAAGCAATTAAGAAGAAGATAGACAAAAATACTAAATTAATTTTTATTTCAAATCCCAATAATCCCACAGGCACATACGTCACCAAGTTAGAATTCGAAGATTTTATGCGCGATTTACCTGATAATGTATTGTTGGTTTTAGACGAGGCCTATGATACTTTTATTGATGTAGATGATTTTCCCAGAGGGTTAGATTATATCAAGGGTTCGACTAAACTCACCCTTGACCCTGAGCAAGGTCGAAGGGTCAATAATAAAAAAGTCATAGTTTTGAAGACATTTTCTAAGGCATACGGTTTAGCAGGCTTGAGAATAGGTTACGCTGTAGCTAACCCAGAATTAGTTTCTTATATGGAAAAGGTAAGACAGCCTTTTAATGTGAATATGCTTGCTCAGGTAGCAGCAACCGCAGCATTGGAGGATAAAAAATTCTTACGCAAGACAAGGAAGACAATTTTAGCAGGCCGGGATTATCTTTATGATGCTTTATCCAAATTAGGCATTGCGTATGTGCCAACTGTCGCTAATTTCATTCTTATTGATGTGGGTAGGGACGGGGTTAGCGTTTTTAAAGATATGCTTAAATACGGAGTAATCGTAAGAGATATGGACCAGTATGGCCTGAAAAATTTTATCAGGGTAACTATTGGAACAAAAAAAGAGAACGAAAGATTTATCAAGGTGCTTAAAAAGGTGATAGGTAATAGGTGATAGGTAATAGGTGAAAACCTAAAACCTATGACCTATAACCTATGACCTACAGGAGAGGTTATTATGATTATAGTATTAAGGCCTGATGCTACTGAAGAACAGATAGAGCATATTATTGAGAAAGTACAGAAATTAGGGCTTAAACCGCATGTTTCAAAAGGCACAGAACGCACTATAATCGGTGTGATTGGGCCTGAAGACGTGCTGGCAGTTACCCCTTTAGAGGTATTTCCCGGCGTAGAGAAGGTTATGCCGGTCTTGTCACCTTACAAACTTGTCTCGCGGGAATTTAAACCTCAGGATTCAGTGATTGACTTAGGCAGAGGTATAAAAATTGGTAGCGAAAGAATAGTGGTTATGGCCGGCCCTTGTGCAGTCGAGGATATAAAAACGTTACAGGACACCGCAACCCTGATAAAAAAGGCAGGCGCGACTGTTTTGCGTGGCGGTGCATTTAAGCCCCGCACTTCACCTTACAGTTTTCAGGGTTTAGGTGAAGAAGGCCTGAAATACTTAAATAAGGTGGGAAATGATTTGGGGTTAGCCACGGTCAGCGAGGTAATGGACCCCCGCGATGTGGAGTTAGTAGCTAGATACGTAGATATACTGCAGATTGGCGCACGTAACATGCAGAACTTTAATCTTCTAAAAGAAGTAGGGCAGACGAAGAAGCCGGTCTTATTAAAACGTGGTTTGTCATCTACGATTAAAGAATTACTTATGTCTGCAGAATATATATTGTCAGGAGGTAATTTTAATGTCATATTGTGCGAACGCGGCATCAGGACATTTGAGGATTTCACGCGCAGCACCTTAGATATAAGTGCTGTACCTGTTGTAAAGCAACTTTCGCATCTACCCATAATTGTTGATCCTAGTCACGCTGCGGGTAAATGGGGATTGGTGCCTGCGCTTTCTAAAGCTGCTGTTGCTGGCGGAGCGGACGGTTTGCTCATTGAAGTGCACAGCCATCCGGAAGATGCAATGTCTGATGGCGCGCAGTCATTAATACCTTCTAACTTCGCCCAACTTATGGAAGACCTCAAAATAATAGCGAAATCAATAGGGAGAGAAATTTGATGAGATTGTTTAATAAGGTTGCGATTATAGGCACAGGTTTAATTGGCGGGTCTATGGCATTAGCCATAAAAAAGAAGCGCCTGGCCCACCAGATAATCGGAGTCAGCCGCCATAAAAGTACTTTAATATGGGGGAAAAAGAGCCACGTAATAGATAAGGGTTCACAGCACTTAAGTATCATTCAGGATGCAGACTTAGTGGTTTTGGCAACACCCGTTAATACGATATTAAAATTGGCGGACGTAATTGTTCGGTTTATCCGTAAGGACTGCATTGTTACTGATGTAGGAAGCACAAAGCAGGAAATCGTTTCTAAATTAAGCAAGATTTTTCCAAATTATGTTGGCAGCCACCCTTTAGCAGGTTCAGAAAAGCGCGGCATTACAAATGCCTTAACGGATATATTCAAAAACTCTCTGTGCATATTGACTCCCACAAAAAATACACCCCCTAAAGTTTTAAAAAAAATAAAGAATTTATGGAATCAGCTTGGCGCAAGAGTGGTTGTTTTGAGTCCTGATACCCACGATAGGATTTTATCCTTTGTCAGCCATCTTCCGCACGTTATTGCCTTCTCTTTAATCGATATTGTACCCGATAAATATCTGAAGTTCGGCGCAACCAGCTTAAAGGATACCACCCGTATCGCCTTTTCAGATAGCAGGCTCTGGGTGGACATTTTTTTGAGCAACCGGAAAAATATGCTCAAGTCCATAGAACATTTTGAGAATAATCTATCCCGGATAAAATCAGCAATTAATAAAAGAGACGAAAAAACATTAATTAAAATTTTAAAAGAAGCAAAGGGCAAGAGAGAAATTTTAGGATGATTATCGCCATTGACGGCCCGGCTGGCGCGGGTAAAAGCACTGTTGCCAGAATAATAGCCCAGAAACTGGGCTTTCTTTATATTGATACCGGAGCAATGTATCGGGCATTGACCTTGAAGGCCTTAGAGAGAAAAATAAATGCAAAGGACATTCCAGCACTTATTGAAATGGCACGTTCTACTAATATTGATTTAACCAATAATCAAGATAGTTCTTTAAAGATACTTTTAGATGGCCGGGATGTCTCAAGCCCTATAAGGCAACCATGTATTACCAGGTTAGTCTCTGATATTGCCAAGCTCAAAGGCGTAAGAGAAATAATGTTGGGGTTGCAAAGAAAATTCGGAAAACTTAGAGACAGTGTTTTGGATGGCCGCGATATAGGAACAGTGGTTTTCCCGGACGCAGACAAGAAATTCTATATCGATGCAGAATTCTCGGTGAGGGTCAGGCGTAGATACAAAGAATTAAAAGAATTAAATCAGGACGTTACCTTAAAAGATATTGAGAAAGACTTACGCAACCGGGATAATATTGATTCTACCCGGGAATTCGCGCCTCTTAAGAAAGCTGATGATGCCATTTATATAGACACGACCTCTATGGCTATCGGAGAAGTGGTAAATAAGGTATTAAGCTACATTCAATAGATGGATAAATCTTTAATACGCAATTTTTCAATCATTGCCCATATCGACCACGGTAAATCCACTTTAGCTGACAGGATACTGGAGTTAACGGGTGCCGTGGATAAGAAACATAAGCGCGATCAGCTTCTTGATGATATGGACCTGGAGAGAGAACGGGGCATAACTATTAAAGCCTCGATGGTCAGATTGTCCTATCGTGCCTTGAATGGGAAGGATTACATATTAAATCTTATTGACACACCTGGCCACGTAGATTTTACTTACGAAGTTTCTAAATCTCTGGCTGCCTGCGAAGGCGCGGTCTTATTAGTAGACGCCGGCCAAGGCATTGAAGCCCAGACTGTTGCCAATTATGAGCTTGCGCTTGAAAATAAATTAAGCATCATACCTGTGATAAATAAGATCGACCTTGACTTAGCTGATATACCGCGCGTTAAAGGACAGATTACCAGTGTCTTAGGTTTCCAGGAAGAGGATATAATCCTGGCTTCTGCTAAGGAAGGCACTGGTGTCGAAGATATATTAGAGAGAATAGTAGAGGTTGTACCTCACCCGACAGGTGAAATTACGCATCAGCTCAAGGCCCTTGTTTTTGATTGCCGCTTTGATACATTCAAAGGCGTAGTAGTCTTTGTCAGGGTTATGGATGGTAAGCTCGATGCGCATACGCAGGTAAAAATGATGCATTCGGGGAAAACTTATAAAATAGAAGAATTAGGGGTATTCAAAAACTTACAATATTCTAAAGTAGATTCTTTATCTTGTGGTGAAGTCGGTTATTTAAATGCAAACATACGTGACCCCAGAGAGATTATTATTGGAGATACCATTACCGACACTAAGAATCCCTGTCAGGAGCCATTACCGGGATACCGGACAATAAAACCTCTGGTGTTCTGCGGAATATATCCCGTGAATCCGGGAGATTTCCCGAAATTGCGCGATGCAGTGGATAAATTAAAATTATCCGATGCTTCTTTCGTATTCGAACCGGAGAACTCGCAATCTTTTGGTTCCGGTTTCCGATGCGGTTTTTTAGGGCTTTTGCACATGGAGATAGTGCAGGAACGCTTAGAGAGAGAATATGATTTAAATTTGATATTGACTGTGCCTAATGTTGTATATAGAATAAGAAAAAGAGACGGCGAGAGCATAGAAGTAGATACGCCCGCGAAACTTCCTGGCCAGCAGGATATCCAGGAGTCACAGGAGCCTTTCGTGAGTTTGTTGATGCTCATACCTGTGGAGAACATAGACCCTGTATGCGAATTGGCTAAATTCAGACGGGGAATTTTTAAATCCAGCGAATATTTAGGAGTGGATAGAGTAAAGCTGGTCTTTGATATACCGCTTTCTGAGATAATCGTAGATTTCTATGACAAGATGAAATCCATTACGAAAGGATACGGCTCCCTGGATTATGAATTTAAAGGGTATCTTCCTGCTAAAATAGTAAAACTCGATATAATGTTAAACGGAGTAATCTGCGATGCGTTTTCATCATTAATAAATAAAGATAAAGTTATGCATAAGGCGCAAGCGCTGGTGTCCAGGCTTAAGGAGTTAATCCCCAGACAATTATTTGAGGTGAGTATTCAGGCAGCCGTAGGTAATCAGATTCTTGCCTCTGAAAAAATAAGGCCCCTGGGTAAGCATGTTACGGCTAAGTG
>JAGUUJ010000021.1 GCA_020063525.1 Candidatus Omnitrophota bacterium | reverse complement strand
GCTCATAGGGTTATGGTTTATAATGGGAAGCATTGGGACAGTAAAAATAATATTGTTAAAATATAGAGAGGAGAACGAAATGGAATTTAAAGAACCAATTCAGCCCAAAGATAGTGGATACCAAGAACTGGATCGACCTGAAATTTGGGGTCAACTCACAAATGCTATCAACTTGAGTACCAGAGAAGATCAAGTGCTTTGGAGTATCTTTGGAGTGTTCTGGGGAGCAAATGCGATTCTGCTTGTGGCGCTATTTACAACTGGAAGTCTTCCTAGCCCCGCTGTCGGCATCGTGGTTTCAGCAGTTGGTGTGTCTCTTTCATTCACGTGGCATATAATACAGAGGCGTGCTTTGGGACACCTAGAGAGATTTGAGGAGCTTATAAGAAAGCTTGAGGAAAAGTTGGGATTTCATCCCGATTATGCCATCAGTGTAAAAATCAACAAAAAAGATTATGCACAATTCCTTGGTAAACACCCAGGATTAGCAAGGGCACTGATGAAAGGATGCAGTTTGGTAGGAACAGGATTATGGGCTCTAGGTTTTATCATCTTCTTGTTGAAACTAAGATAACTAAAGAGTATTCGCCGTCTCATAACGGCAGATAACATGTCGCAAAAGTAAATCTTTTGCGACGTTGGGTGAGGGGATTGAGCACAAAATAAAGGGGATTTTCTGGACTTTTGCGACGTTCAAAGTAAATTTTCCGTTTTTCCTGTTCTTTCTAAGGTTTAAATAGACTGGTTTTCATTGCTGGCAAAATTTTGCCTGTTGGTTTTGAAGCACTGCAGATACGGGAGCCCAACAGGGCGGTGTCATAAATTAAATTTTAGTTGCTATTGTTTCAAAATAGGTTCGCACAGCGTATAATAGCTGCGACTTAAATCTATGAAAAAACAAATCCATGCATATTATAGCGGCCGGGTTCAGGGCGTGGGTTTCCGTTTTACTGCGCAAGATTTAGCCCGTGATTTAGGAGTTACAGGCTGGGTAAAAAACTTACGCAATGACAGAGTTGAGCTGGTAGCCGAAGCAGAAGAAGATATACTGAAAGACTTTCTAAAAAGGATTAACCAATATTTTTCTCATTATATCCAGGATGTTGAAATAGATTGGCAGCCGGCAGCCGGTGAGTTCAAAGATTTTGGTATAAATTTTTAACTCATAGCTATAACGGTTAACTGAATTGCGTTACGGTATTTTTTCCGATATACATTCTAATTTAGAAGCGCTGGATGCAGTTAGCGAAGCTTATAGAAAAGAAGAGATAGATAAATATCTGTGCGTAGGCGATGTGGTAGGGTATGCTGCAAACCCTAAGGAATGCATTGAGAAAATAAGGACACTGGCAATGATTACTGTTGCCGGTAACCATGACTGGGCAAGTGCCAATTTATTCTCCACAGATTATTTTAATCCGCTCGCCAAAGAAGCAATATCCTGGACACAGCGTAATTTAGATGAGCAAGATATATATTTCTTAGAACATCTAACGCTTATTTATAAGAATGAAGACTTGACTATGGTACACGGCACCTTAGATGGACCCGGTGATTTCAACTATATGAACGATGGTTATATTGCCTCAAAGACCTTCGAATTATTAGAGACTGATATTTGTTTTGTGGGGCATACGCATGTCCCCGGAGTATTTATTAAATCTAAAAATAGTCACATAGAATATCGAGAAGGTAGTAATATTGATATCAAAGAAGATAGTAAATATATTATAAATGTGGGTAGTGTAGGACAACCGCGCGACGGTAATCCCGAGGCAACATACTGTATATACGACACTGATAAGAAAAATGTACAAATCAAAAGAATAAGTTATGATATCCAGGCTGCCAGAAAGAAGATTATCGCTGGAGGACTTCCCGGATTCCTGGGAGATAGGCTTCTCATAGGCAGATAATTCGCACTTATAAGTTACGTCACGTATGTTCCGTAACTTATGTGCTCATTAAATATGCATACAGAAATAAAGAGAGAGATAGAAAAGTTAAGAGAGCAAATCCGCCACCACGACTATTTATACTATGCCCTTTCCCAGCCTCAGATTTCGGATAAAGAATACGATATTTTAATGAGGAGGCTTAAAGACTTAGAGGACAAATACCCACAATTTAAGACAGATAACTCTCCTACAGTAAGAATAAGCGGCGGAATTCTTGAGGGATTTAGGACCGTCAAACATAAGCAGAAGATGCTCTCTTTAGATAATACTTATTCCTATGAGGAATTAGGGGATTGGGATGAGCGTGTGCATAAAGGGTTAAGGTCAGGTGAAAAAGTTGAATATGTAGTAGAACTTAAGATTGACGGTGTAAGTGCGAATATTACTTATGAGAAAGGGATGTTGTCTATCGGTGCCACGCGGGGTGATGGAGAAGCGGGCGAGGATGTGACGCAAAATATAAAGACTATCCGCGCCATACCCTTAGTTTTATTAGGCAAAAACATACCTGATTTTATTGAGATGCGCGGTGAGGTTTATATGGAGAGGAAGGATTTTGCTCTCTTGAATAAAGAAAGGGAAAGGGCGGGAGAAATATTGTTTGCCAATCCGCGAAATGCCACCAGCGGTTCTTTAAAACTTTTGGATACTGGCCTGGCAGCCAAGAGGAGGCTTAATTTTTTTGCCCATTCCTTAGGAGAATACAAAGGGTTAGATATTTTAACTCAATGGGAATTCTTAAATAGACTAAAAGAATGGGGTATGCGTACTAATCCACATTCTAAACTTTGCAGTAATCTGGAAGAAGTCATCGATTACTGCAAAATCTGGCAGGAAAAAAGAGAAAAATTGACCTATGATATAGACGGTATGGTGATAAAAGTAAATAGTTTATCCCAACAGAGCAAATTAGGTTTTACCCTGAAGAGTCCCCGTTGGGCAGCAGCGTATAAGTTTCCTGCGCGTCAAGCAACGACTGAAGTATTAAACATTAATCTTCAGGTAGGCAGGACAGGAGTAATTACTCCTGTAGCAGAGCTTAAACCCGTTGAATGTGCCGGGGTAATAATCAGGCACGCCACACTCCATAATTTTGATGAGATTAAACGTCTTAATGTAAAAGAGGGTGACCGTGTATTGATTGAACGGGCAGGAGAGGTAATCCCTAAGATAATTAAAGTTGTGCAGAGTAAAGGCAGGCACCCATTTATAATTCCTAAAGCTTGCCTTGTTTGTCGAGGCAAGGTGATAAAGGAAAAAGAAGAGGATGTAGCTTATCGCTGTATTAATCCGTCTTGCCCGGCACAGCTCGAACGCGGCCTAATCCATTTCGCCTCAAGGACAGCGATGGATATCGAGGGAATGGGAGAGGCAGTAGTAGAGCAATTGGTTCGCAAGGGTCTGGTAAAGGATTTTTCAGATATTTATTCTTTAAAAAAAGAAGACCTCTTAAAATTAGAATTATTTAAAGATAAAAAAGCAGAAAATCTTTTAGAGGCAATAGAAAAGAGCAAAAATCAACCCTTATCCCGCCTTATATACGGTTTGGGCGTAAGACACGTAGGCGAAAAGGCAGCCTATGTATTAGCGCATAAGTTTACGACTCTGGATAAAATTATGAAAGCAAAACAGGAGGATTTCGATGCTATATATGAAGTGGGTTCTGTTATGGCAGAATCTATTGTTAATTTTTTTAGACAAGAGAGCACTCAACGCTTGATTAAAAAATTAAAAGAGGCGTGTTTGAATTTACAGGAGAAATTAACACCTGTAAAGAAATCTTCTTTAACCGGCAAAACAGTTATTTTTACCGGAGAGCTTAAGAATTTTAGCAGAAGCGAGGTCGAAAGGCTTGTGCGCCAATTTGGCGGTAATGCATCTTCTAGTGTAAGTAAGAATACAGATTTGGTAGTGTTTGGTGAGAATCCCGGCTCAAAATATAATAAGGCAAAGGAGCTGGGAATAAAGATTATTAATGAAGAGGAATTTAGGGAGATGATAAAATGAATAATTATAGATTGCACACCTGCCTGCCGGCAGGCAGGGATTTAAAAAAACAGATTACACAGATTCTTATACTCTCTACTCTCTACTCTCTACTCTCTACTCTAATAGGTTGCGATGCCTTTGTACGTAAGTTTACGCGTAAATCCAAAAAAGAAAATCTTCCTAAACAAGAATTGGTTTTAGTGCCGGAAGAATATAAACCGCCCAAGATGACTAAAGAAGAGGTGTATCGCCAATATTTTTTATATTGGAAGAGCTGGCACGATGAGCTTATAAATTCATTGTCCGGAGGCGTAAGTCACAAAAAGCAGATAGACTGCGCAAATGAAGCCATAAAGAATTTAGAGTCGTTAAGAGCGACTTTGCAGGAAGCCAAGCAGAAGAAATTGGATGTTTATATTAATCAGCTAAAAGATCTAAAGAACGAAATTGCGCAAGACTTATACGGAAATGATATATCGGTGAACCGTTTAACTGTTGAGCGCATCAGGAGGAGCATCCTGCGCGATTTTTCTTATAATAAGATAAAGGATTCTTTAATATGATTTTAGAGACTGTTTGCGTAGGTCAGATGCAGGTAAATTGTTATATCCTTGCTTCCAGCCCCAATAGCCGGGCAATAATTATTGATCCGGGAGACGAAAAGCAAAAAATAGAACGGGTTTTAAAGAAATACTGCCTCAAACCGGAATTTATTATTAATACTCACGGCCATATTGACCATATCGGTTGTGACGATAAATTCGGTGTACCGGTATATATACACCGTCAAGATTCAGTTCTATTAGAAAGCCCTGAACTTAATCTATCTGCTTTTTTTGCGTCTTCTTTTAGTCTAAAATCCAATATAAAAATCTTGGAGGATAAAGATAAGATTGAATTAGACCAGATACAATTAGAGGTAATGCATGTGCCCGGGCATACGCCGGGAGGGATTTCGCTACTCATGAAAAAACCGAAAGATAAGATTTTATTTACCGGTGATGCCTTATTTTATCATGGCATCGGCAGAACTGACTTTCCGGGCGCAAGTGAAATTTTGCTTATAAAATCTATAAAGATGAGACTGTTTAAATTAAGCGATGATACAATTGTCTATCCCGGCCACGGGCCGTCTTCTACAATAGGGGAAGAAAAAAATAATAATCCCTTTTTGAATTAAAATGAATGAATTAGTGGATGCTTTTTTAAATTATTTATCGGTTGAACGCGGCTTATCCCGCAATACCATTATTTCTTATCAGGAAGATATCAATACTTATATAGATTTCCTAAAAGGCACACATATTGATAGTTTCTCATTAGCTAAAAAGAACGATATAACTGATTTTATGCTCTCTCAAAAAGATAAAGGTCTAGCCTCAAATTCAGTCGCCCGCAGGTTAGCAGCAATAAAAGCATTCTATAGATTTTTAGTAAGAGAGAGAATATTAAAAACCGATCCCAGCAATTTAATAGATTCGCCTAAGTTATGGAAAAAAATTCCCCAGACGCTCTCCGTAAATGAAGTAGACGCATTGCTCAGTCAGCCCAATATCAGGAATAGGCAGGGCATAAGAGACAAGGCGATTTTAGAAACCCTTTATGCTACAGGTATGCGCGTATCAGAAGCAGTAAATCTGAAGACAGATAATGTTAATTTAGACGTGGGATTCTTGCGTTGTACCGGCAAAGGCAATAAAGAGAGGATTATACCTTTGGGTGCGAAAGCGATAGCCAGCCTTAAAAAGTATCTTGGGGTCAGCCGGCCGCAACAGTTAAAAAATAAAGAGATTGACTTTTTATTCCTGAACCGATTTGGCAAAAAGATTTCCCGGCAGTCCCTCTGGAAGCTCATCAAAAGATATGCGAGAGAAGCAAGGATTAAAAAACCTATAAGGCCGCACACCTTAAGACATTCCTTTGCCACGCATTTATTAGAAAGGGGAGCGGACCTGCGTTCGGTCCAGGAGATGCTGGGCCACGCTAATATTTCTACCACGCAGATTTATACTCACATAAGCAAGGAACGGCTTAAGGCAATACACAGGATGTTTCATCCCCGGCCTTAAAAATTGTTAAATTGTTATACTGTTATACTGTTAAACTGTTAAATTGTTTTAATAATAGCAATTCGAAGAATTGAAATGAAAAAATATCTTGATAGTCTGCCGAAAGAAATTCAAGATTTAATATCTCAAGCCAGTGACTCGGCTTATTCTAATAATATGTCTGTTTATTTAGTAGGCGGGTTTGTGCGGGATTTAATTTTAGGGGTTAAGAATTTAGATTTAGATATTGTAGTGGAAGGCGATGGTATAAAGTTTGCAGAAGTTCTTTCCCAAAAGTTAAATGTCGGGTTAATCCGGCATAGGAGATTTGGAACCGCCACCGTTATACTTAAGAAACATTTAAAAGTCGATATTGCCACTACCCGTCAAGAATATTATCCCCAGCCAGCCTATCTTCCCGAGGTTACCTGCGGCGTTTTGAAAGACGACCTGATGAGGCGGGATTTTACTATAAATGCCATGGCTATAAGCATAAATCGTCAAGACTTCGGCAGGTTCATAGATTGTTTTGGCGGGGAGGCAGATTTGGCCGATAAAAAGATACGCGTATTACATAATTTAAGCTTTGTCGATGACCCTACGCGAATATTAAGAGCCATAAGATTTGAACAGAGATATAATTTTAAGCTCGAGCCAAAAACACTGAAGCTTTTAAGAGAAGCAAATGAATTGAAAATGTTAGAGAGGGTTCAGCCGCAGAGGTTACGCGATGAATTGATTCTGCTCTTGAAAGAAGGATGCCCCTTAAAACCTCTGAATCGCATCAAAGAATTAATCAAGTTCAATTTTATAAATTCCGGATTATCATTATCAAAAAAGAATTTAGTATTTTTAAAATCCGTTGAAAGCCAAATAAATTGGTTTAAGAGGAAATATCCTAAGCGTCGTCAGCTTGATACTTGGCTTATCTATCTTATAGGGCTGATAGACCCGCTAAATATAAATAATATTAAATTAATCTGTAAAAAATTTGCTTTTCGCAGGGGAGAAGAAAAAAGAATACTGGCCTATAAAAAACTTGAACCCCAATTTATCAAAGAATTAAGCCGGGATAAAATCAAGGCCTCCAGAGTCTTTAGTCTCCTTGAACCTTTGAGTTACGAAGTCATTATTTTAATCAAAGCAAAATTTAAGAACAAAAACCTCGAGAAATATATCAAAGATTTTTTTGAAATTTATAACGGTACTCATCTTTATATATCCGGTGCGGACCTGCATAAATTGGGCTTGACACCGGGACCATATTATCAGAAAATCTTTCATCGCGTATTAAATGCAAAACTCGATGGTCTAGTTAAGACAAAAAAAGAGGAACTAGGATTAATTAAGAAAATAAGTGAGGACAAAAGTTATGGAGCAAAGCGAACATAACTTTTGTGTGTGAACTTATGTCAAGACACGATAGGGTCAGTGAAGCATTAAGAAGAGAAATCGGCAATATAATTCAGCATGAATTAAAGGATCCCCGTTTAGGATTCATTACTGTTACGCGAGTTGAATTAACACAAGATTTAAGGTATGCAAAGGTATTTTTTAGTGTTTTGGGTAAAGAAGAAGAATATAAAAAAACCAAAGAGGCATTAGATTCAGCATTAGGATTTATACGTCGATTAATTGCTCAGAGGATCAGGTTAAGGCTCGTTCCCGAGATTAGCTTTAAAGAGGATAGGTCTGCTGAATATTCTATAAGAATACAAGAAGCGTTAGATGAGATTAAAGAATTAGATGAGCCTAAAAAAAGTAGTCGCCTGCATAAAAAATAATAAAAATTTTCTCATCACCAGCCATACGAATCTGGAAGGAGATGCCTTGGGTTCGGAATTGGCTTTTTATAATCTTCTTAAAAAATTAGGTAAGACCGCGACGGTTATTAATGAAGATAGCCTGCCTTATGGATATAATTTCTTTCCTCAAAAAAATAAACTTATAAAATATAAAGATAATCTTAAAAATATAGAGTTTGATTGTTTTGTGGCTTTGGATTGTTCGGATTTAAACCGGACCGGAGAGGTTTACAGATTGAATTCTAAAAAAAAGACAATCCTAAATATCGACCACCATATCAGCAATAAAAAATTTGGTAATATCAATTGGGTAGAACCACACGCTTCTTCCTGTTCAGAAATGATTTATAAACTTTATCAGGCTTTACGGCTTCCTATAGATAAGGATACAGCGATTCTTTTGTACACAGGCATACTTACAGATACAGGTTCGTTTCGTTATTCCAACGCCACTAGTTTCACACATAAGGTAGTTTCTAGGCTACTAAAATTTAATCTGGATATACCACAGATTTATAAGAGCGTGTATGAGAATATACCCTTTGAAGATATCAAACTTATCACTAGAATTTTGCCAGGCTTAAGGCAGGAGGCTAAAGGCAGAGTAATTTGGTTTCAGATTAAACAGAATATGTTAAGGAATAAGAAATTATCTTTTGATTTGAGTGAGTATATCTTAAGTTTCGGCCGGGCTATAAAAGATGCGCAAGTCGTAGTTCTGTTTAAAGAGAATTTAGGCGTGAAGAATGAAATAAGAGTAAATTTCCGCTCGCAGGGTAAAGTGGATGTGAATAAGATTGCCTCCTTTTTTGGAGGCGGCGGCCATAAGACTGCCAGCGGCGCAACAGTTAAAGGCAACATAGGCCAGGTCAGAAGAAGAGTCTTAGCAAAAATAAAAGAGGATTTGAAAGGGACAGTCCCCTTGGTTTCTAATCGGGTGCGATATCTGCGGGGACAGTCCCTTTAGGAGCTATGAAGACTATACACGGTATCAATAAGATTAGGAAATTTAGAAGGCCGGTGGTGGCTTTGGGTGTATTTGATGGGGTGCATCGCGGTCACCGGCGTATACTGAAGGCCGTAGCTGATAAAGCCAAACGCATAAGAGGCACAAGTATAGTAGTTACTTTCTGGCCACATCCGCAAAGGGAAGGGAACATATATTCTTTAGAGCATCGACTAAGATCAATGGAGTCTATCGGTATAGAAGTATGTATAGTCATAAAATTTAACAAGGAATTTTCTATAATCTCAGCAGAAGATTTTATCAGGGATATTTTAGTTAATAAAATCGGTGCCCAATATATATATGTGGGCAGAAATTTTAAATTCGGAAAACAGGCAAAAGGCGATTACAAAACTTTAGAAAGATTATCCCGTATCTATAATTTTAAATTAAAATTATTTGATATGGCCAGGGTAGGCGACCGTCCAATCAGTAGCACCTATATCCGTAGCTTGATTACAAGGGGAAAATTGAACGCCGCCGGGAAGTTACTTTCCATGCCAGTGAGCGTTCTAGGTACAGTGATTAGGGGAACTTCTTTAGCTAGCAGATTAGGGTTTCCTACGGCAAATATAAATCCGCATCATGAAGTATTGCCGCCTTCGGGGGTTTATGCAGTTTTAGCTATTTTTCATAATAAGAGATTCAAAGGCGTCTGTTATATCGGAACAAAGCCTACATTTTCCCGCCAAGGCGGGATCCCGCTTTTAGCGGGAAAACATCAAAGACAAAAACACATCGAGGTGTATATATTCAACTTTAAAAAAAATATTTATGGTAAATATTTAGAGATTCAGTTCATAAGGAAGATAAGGAATGAAAGAAAATTTAGTTCTCCGCAGTATTTAGTCCAGCAGATCAAAAAAGATATAACCCAAACCCGTAAGTATCTCCCTCCCTTTTTGATACCACAATATATGCCCATTAAAGCCTCACCCTTACACTAGTCCTTGTATTATAGCAAGTTAGAGAAATTTTTATCTTGACAAATTAGAAATTTTATCTATACTTTGTGATACAAAGTGGGTAAAAGTGGTGTAAAGTAGAAAGGACAAATCCATGTTCTATGGCGAATATCTGCACTCCATAGACCGTAAAGGCCGTATTATCTTACCTGCCAAGTTTCGCGAATCTGCCAAAGCACATTTTATAGAAAAGTTCTTTGTTACCCGCGGATTAGATAAATGTCTTTTTATGTTTTCAGAAGAAGAATGGCGCACGCAGGAAAGCAAATTCAAAGCCATATCCTTTACTAAACAGCAGGCACGCACCTTTAACCGTTTATATTTTTCCGGCGCAGTAGAAGTCTCACCCGACAAACAGGGTAGGATTTTACTGCCTCAATATTTAAAGGATTTTGCCCAGATAAAGAGAGATGTGATGATCGTTGGCGTATCTAATAGGATCGAAATCTGGGCAAAAGACAAGTGGCAGGAATTTTACGGAAGTTCGCGACAATCTTTTGAAGAAATTGCCGAAAAATTAATGGATACTTAAATAAGCTTTTTTTGCAGGTGGCAGAGAAATTTCATATTCCCGTTATGCTTGTAGAGGTTATCGATTATCTTAAACTTAGTCCAGGTAAAATTATAGTCGACGCAACAATAGGAACAGGCGGACACAGTAAAGGTATAATTGAGCGCATAATGCCTGGAGGAAAGCTTATCGGTATTGACCGGGATGAGGATTCTTTGGCTGTAGCTCGCGAGAGATTACGTGATTTTGGCCCTGCCTGTGAATTTGTATATGGCAATTTCGTTAATATGGATGATATCTTGAAGAATTTGAATATCAAAAAGATAGACGGCGTATTATTTGATTTAGGCCTTTCTTCTTATCAGTTGGAAGACCCAAATCGCGGTTTTAGCTTTCAGTATGAAGGCCCTTTGGACATGCGTTTTGACAGGAACAGTTTTATCTCTGCGTATGATTTAATAAATAACCTTAATGAAGAAGAAATTTCCACAATGCTGTGGACCTTTGGCGAGGAGCGGTGGCACAATCGCATTGCTCATTTTTTAGTAGAAGAAAGGCAAAAACGGGCTATCGCCACGACCCGGGAATTAAGCGATATTGTGGTTAAGGCAATACCTCATAAGTACAGGCATTATCGCATACATCCTGCAACAAGGACTTTTCAGGCAGTCCGTATTGCCGTGAATAGAGAATTGGAAACAATAGGGGTAGGGATAAGTGAGGCAATTGAACTTCTGGATAGGTCAGGTAGGATTTGTGTTATTTCTTTTCATTCCCTGGAAGACCGCATAGTTAAATTCAGTTTTCGTAAATTTGCCGCTAGTGGCGAAATAAAAATAATAACACCTAAACCCCTGACACCGCAAGATGCAGAAGTGGGGGAAAACCCTGCGAGCCGCAGCAGTAAATTAAGGGTTGCAGAAAAATTATAAGATGAGGCTGTCTAAATTCTTATTATTGGTTACTTTCATTACCTTCTTTTGCCTTCTGTATGTTTATCAGCAAACAGAGATATTCCGTTTTGCCTATATCGGCCAGAAGAAATCCGCAGTATTCCACGATTCTCTTGATAAAAATGCTATGTTAAGATATAATATAAACCAGAATACCTCTTTGGTGCTTATTGACAATAAGGTCTCTGGATACGCCAATTTCGAGATGCCGAATAGTTATCGTGTGGTAAAATTGGTCTATCCTCAGGAAGGTTTAAGGATAGCGAATCGATCCCGCACTTTGAAGCTAAAAAACATAGCAACCTCTCTTTTTGGTATCAAAAGACAGGCTGAAGCAAGAACCATTGACCGTCCTTAGCTAAGCTGGTAAAACCTAATCATTAAAAAGTAGGTAGTATGCAGTAGGTAGGCATGAGGTTGCACCCTACATTCTACATACTAACTACTACATGCTGAATTAATATAACGTGTGTATATAGTTAATTATCGCCGCAGAGTAAATGCGGTATTTTTATTCTTCTTCGTTTTTCTAATATTCTGTATAGCCCGCCTATTTTTTATCCAGTTTTTTCGGTCGAATTACTTTTCAGGAATTGCTCAGAAACAACACAATCTGTTTGTAGAGTTAGAACCTCGCCGAGGCACAATATACGATTCGAATCTTAAGCCGCAAGCAGTAAATGTCTTCGTAGATTCACTCTATGCTTCTCCCAATATAATAAGAGATAAAGACAAAGAAGTAATCATAAGACAACTCCAGCCTATATTAAATGTAGATTATGCTTATTTAAGAGACAGATTGTACCGTAAAAAGTCTTTTATATGGCTGGCCAGGAAGTTAAGTCCTTTGCAGAGCGAGGCAATCAAGAGACTCGATATAAGGGGACTCGATTTTATTAAAGAGAGTAAACGTTCTTATCCAAACAGCTATCTTGCCAGCCACATCATTGGCTTTTGCGGTTTAGATAATATGGGATTGGAGGGCATTGAATTATGCTACGACAACTATCTTAAGGGCAGGGAAGGTTGGGCTTTAATTTTAAGGGATGCGCGTCAGAAGAAATTGGATCTTGAGCAAAAAATGGCTGCGCCTTCCGACGGTTATAATCTAATATTGACTATTGATGAGGTAATCCAGTATATAGCTGAAAGGGAACTTGATAAAGCATTCAAAGTCTTTCGTGCCAAAGGCGCAAGCTTAATTGTTATTGATCCGCACACAGGAGAAATTCTTGCGATGGTAAACCGTCCTACCTTTGATTTGAATCAATATAATAACATCGATAAGGATAGAAGGCGCAACCGTTCGATTTCTGATTTGTTTGAACCTGGCTCGATATTTAAAATAGTTACTGCCTCAGCTGCAATAGAGGAGAAGAAAGTAGTTGAAGAAGATAAATTCTTCTGCGAAAATGGTGCTTATAGAGTAGCCGGGCATATATTACACGATCATCGGCCGCACGGCTGGCTTAGCTTCCGGGAGGTAATAGAGCAGTCAAGCAATATCGGCACAACCAAGGTTGCGCAAATTTTAGGCCCCGATCTCCTTTACCGATATATAAAACTCTTTGGTTTTGGTGCAAAATCAGGAATTGACCTGCCGGGTGAAATTACAGGTATGATTAAAGTTCCGCGATTCTGGTCTAAGACATCTATATCAGCTGTGCCCATAGGACAAGAGATAGGAGTGACGGCATTACAGTTAGCATCTGCTATATCGGTAATTGCCAATGGCGGACAACTTATGAAACCTTATATTGTTAAGGAAATCAGAGATAAACAGGGAGAAATAATTAAATCATTTTCGCCCGTCGTGGTGCGCAAGGTTATATCGCCGGATACCGCCAACAGAGTCAAGAAAATCCTTACAGGAGTAGTGGAAGAAGGCACAGGCAAATTAGCAAAAATTACAGGCTTTACCGCTGCCGGCAAAACCGGAACAGCGCAGAAATTGGAACCAAACGGCGCTTATTCACATAATAAATTTATAGCTTCTTTCATCGGCTTTGCGCCTGCGGAAGAACCGATTATTGCTATTGCTGTTGTAGTTGATGAACCGCGGCCTTATTACTTCGGAGGAGTAGTAGCTGCGCCTGTATTTAAGAATGTTGCCGGGGATGTCTTAAAGTATCTAAAAGGGAAACGCCCCATAACTGAAGTTCTGGCATTAAATGAGAGCACAAGAGCTAATTGAATCGTTAGACAGCTGCCACCTTTCTTCTAATCTAGAAGATTTTGAGGTTGGAGGAGTAAGTTGTAATTCAAAACAGGTTTCAAATAATTTTATTTTTGTAGCCATAAAAGGTACCCATATAGACGGTCACGAGTTTATTCAAGAGGCAATAGATAAAGGAGCAAAGGCAGTAATCGTTCAGAACTCAACGAACTCAAAGCGACTCAAGAACTTAAAGAGATCTTCTCTTATTGTAGTTAAGGATACGCGCAAGAGCATAGCTAACTTAGCCGCAAAATTTTATGGAAATCCCTCTTCGAAAATAAAAGTTGTCGGCGTTACCGGGACCAACGGCAAGACCACTATAACTTATCTCATTGAGGCATTATTAAAAGAGGCAGGCTTTCTGCCCGCGGTCATAGGGACAGTTAATTATCGTTTTAAAGATAAAATTACTCCTTCCCAAAATACCACTCCCGGGCCCGTAGAACTCCAGTCTCTACTAGCTGACATGGTAAAGGATAATATTAGCCATGCAATTCTGGAAGTTTCCTCTCACGCCCTTTCCCAAGAAAGGACTAAGGCAATAGATTTCCATTCCGCTATTTTCACCAATTTAAGCCAGGATCATTTAGATTATCACAGAACATTAGAAGATTATTTTCAGGCCAAAGCAAAACTTTTTAAAGACCTGCATCAGGGTTCTTTTGCGGTTATTAATAATGATGATAAATGCTGCAGGAGACTTAAAGAACTGATTCAGGGCCCGGAAATAATTACCTACGCAATAGATAATGAGGCTGATATCACAGCTTGTGATATAAAACTTGATATTTCACATACAGGATTTATATTAAGAGCCATTAAAAGAGAAATGGGCTTTAAAGTTAGGCTTCTTGGGCGCCATAATATTTATAATATATTAGCAAGTTTTGCCTGGGCTTTTAAAGAAGGCCTGGATGAGACGCTTGTAAAGTCTGCATTGGAGAGGTTTAGTTTTATCCCGGGCAGGCTTGAGAGGATAAACTGTCCACGAGATTTTTCGGTCTTTGTAGATTATGCTCATACAGAAGATGCGCTTACCAATGTCATTGGGGCTTTAAGACAGATATCCAGCAAGAAAATTATTGTGGTATTTGGATGCGGCGGCGAACGCGATAAAACCAAGAGGCCAAAGATGGGACGTGCAGCCTCTGAATTAGCCGATTATGTAATCATTACCAGCGACAATCCTCGTTCAGAAGACCCCCAAAAGATAATAGAAGATATTAGAAAAGGCATAAGAAAAAATAACTATTGTATAATTTCTGACCGAAAAGATGCGATAGAGAAATCTCTATCTATGGCTGAGGCAGGAGATATAGTATTGATAGCAGGTAAAGGCCATGAGAATTGCCAAATATTAAAGGGCAAAACAATTCATTTCGATGACCGAGAGGCTGTAAAAGAATGTTTAGAGTCGATGAATTATTAGAAGCTACTGGAGGCAGGTTAATAAGTCAGGCAGGGAATACAATTATTAGAGGTATTTCCATAGATTCCAGGACAATTCATAGTAAACACGCTTTTATTGCTATAAAAGGAAGTAATTTTGATGGGCACGACTTCATTGACGAAGCAATTAAAAAAGGCGCCAGTTGTATAATAAAAGAATCGGTGAGTGAGGCCAAAGACAAGGGGCGCCGAGTAACTTTCATAGAAGTCCAGGATACCACAAAGGCGCTCGGAGACATTGCTAGATTCCAGCGCAAGAAATTTAATATCCCTGTTATTGCGGTTACGGGAAGCAATGGTAAAACTACTACTAAAGAAATGCTCGCCCATATATTGTCTAGAAAATTTAAAGTTCTGAAGAATGAGGGCACAAAAAATAATCAGATAGGCCTACCCCTGACTTTACTTAAGCTTAACAGTTCCTATGATATTGCGGTTCTTGAGGTAGGTACCAATCATCCTGGCGAGATAGAATATCTCGCCAGGATATGCCAACCGAATATAGGCATAATTATTAATATCGGCCCGAGCCACCTTGAATATCTCAGTGATTTAGGCGGTGTCTTTAGAGAAAAATACAAGATGTTAGAAAATTTAGAAAAACCATATATTGGCATATTAAATGCAGACGATGATTTATTGAAGAGAAATATTTCTGCCAGACAGAAACAAGAGATTATTTTTAGTTTTGGCATTAAAAATAAAAGTGATTTTTTAGCTTCTAATATTAAAATGCTTAATGGGAAAATAGAATTCTCGGTCAATAAAAAATATAAATTCCAATTAAAGACACTGGGGTATTATAATATTTATAATGCATTGGCTGCTATAACAGTAGCGCGAATCTTCGGTATCGCATATAAAGATATTATCTTAAGGCTTAATACTTTTGACTTTCCGCAAAGCAGGCTTAAATTTATGGAATTAAACAGTGTCAAATTTATTGATGATACATATAATTCTAACCCGCTCTCTTTAAGACAGGCATTAAATGTGCTTGCTAATTTTAGGACTAGCGGCAGGAAGATTTTTGTTATGGGCGATATGTTAGAACTAGGCAGTTACAAAAAATCATTCCATTACCATGCAGGCCAAGAAGCAGCCGGGTGTTGTGATGTATTTATTACGGTAGGCAATTTATCCAAACTGGCAGCTAAGGGAGCTATGGCTTCCCGTTTCGATGTCAAGAATATATTTACTTGCCAGACCGTTACTGAAGCGCGCAAGATTTTATTTAATAAGCTCTCACTAAAGAAAGGTGACCTTGTGCTGGTTAAGGGCTCCCGCCTGATGAAGATGGAAGAGACATTTAAGAGCTAATATGCTATATCATTTACTGTATCCCCTACACGATATAATATCTTTTTTAAATATCTTTCGTTACATTACTTTCCGTGCGGCAATGGCAGCTATAACTGCCTTTCTTATCAGCCTCATTCTTGGCCCGATAATAATAAAATTCCTTCAGCGGTCCAAGATTGGTGAAAATATAAGAAAAGAAGACAGCGCCAAGTTATACGAATTACATAGCAGAAAACAGGATACGCCGACCATGGGCGGAATACTGATACTGTTGGCAATATTATCAGCTACATTACTTTGGGCGGATATTTTTAATAGATACATAATCCTGGTTTTGTTTAGTACGGTTTGGTTAGGGATAACCGGATTTATTGACGATTATCTAAAACATATAAGAAAAAAATCCAAAGGTTTGACTGCTACTTCAAAATTTACCAGTCAGATTATACTGGGTCTTGTATTAGGCATCATACTTTTTTTAACTCCACAAAACAGCACCAGGATTGATATGCCCTTTTTAAAAGACGTATCTTTAGAATTGGGCATTTTTTATATCTTTTTTGTCATCATAGTGATAACAGGGTCTTCTAATGCCGTAAACCTTACTGATGGTTTAGATGGTTTAGCCATGGGCATTGTAATTATGGTAGCCTTGGCTTTTAGCGTTTTAAGTTATGTATCGGGAAATATAAAATTCAGCAGTTATCTTCTTATACCTTATCTTAAAGGTAGCGGTGAATTAACAGTATTTTGTGCAAGTATTCTGGGGGCAGGCCTGGGTTTCTTATGGTTTAACTGTTACCCAGCCTCTATTTTTATGGGAGATGTAGGTTCTTTGGCTTTAGGAGGTGCCCTTGGGACAACTGCTTTATTGATAAAGAAAGAACTGCTCTTGGTAATTGTGGGTGGTATATTTGTTTTGGAGGCTTTATCGGTAATTTTACAGGTGGTTTCTTTTCGTCTTACCAAGAAGCGCATATTTAGAATTGCTCCTCTACATCATCATTTTCAATTCCTCGGTTGGCCAGAGACTAAGGTGATTGTAAGATTCTGGATTGTGGCGGCATTGCTTTCACTTTTTACAATAGTCACTCTAAAGATAAGATAAGTGAAAAATATAGATTACTTTAAAAATAAAAAAATCGCTATTGTGGGCCTTGCGCGTTCGGGCTTGGCGTGCGCCAATTTACTTTATGATTTAGGTGCGGATGTCAGCGTGACCGATAATCAGGATAATGATTCAACGCGTTCATATGCCTCGCAACTAAGAGCAAAAAATATAAAGATTGAAATAGGCAGGCACTCGCAGGATTTTATAAGGGGCAAAGACTTGCTTGTTGTTTCGCCCGGTATACCAGATGTCGCATTACCCATTGTCTTAGCTAAGCAATTTCAGATACCAGTAATAAGCGAGATAGAACTGGCTTGGATTTTATGCCCAGCGACCGTAATTGCCGTTACCGGCTCAAATGGCAAGACTACTGTTACGACATTAATCGCTAATGCACTGGAGGCAGGAGGTGAAAGAGTTTTCATCTTGGGCAATATCGGTAATCCTTTTTGCTCTGAAGTAGAAAAAATGGAAGCGGGTGATTTTGTATCCCTTGAGGTGAGCTCTTTCCAGTTAGAGAAGATTCATGAATTTAAACCAAAGATTGCCCTGATACTCAATTTTAGTTGTAACCATCTGGATAGATATAAAGACCTGCAGGAATATCTTGCGGCAAAAAAGCGCATATTTATGAACCAGGATAAATCTGACTATTTAGTTTTGAATTGCGAAGACCCTGTGGTTCGTGAATTAGCCAAGGAGACAAAGGCTAAGGTAGTATATTTTTCTAAGACACCAGATTTAAATCCTAATCAGGCTGCGGTTTTAGCCGTAGCTTCTATATTAGGCATAAATAAGGAATTGTGTCTGGAAGTATTCAGGGAATTTAAAGGCATCGAGCATCGCCTTGAATATGTCGCAGAAATAAACAATGTCACATTTATCAATGATTCCAAGAGCACAACAATAGATTCAACTATATGGGCATTTAGAAATATCTCTTGCCCAATAGTTTTAATCGCAGGAGGTAAAGATAAGGGCAGCGACTATAATATTATTTCGGATTTAATACGGGAAAAAGCAAGAGAGGTTATTCTGATTGGAGAGGCAAGAGAGAAAATAAAAAATGCGCTGGGAGGATTTCGAGCTATTGATGAAGCCTCTACTTTAGAGGAAGCAGTTAATCTTGCCTTTTCTAAAGCCAAATCCGGTGATTGCGTGCTGCTTTCGCCAATGTGTTCCAGCTTTGGTATGTTCCTTAATTACGAAGAAAGAGGAAAGATTTTCAAACAGGCGGTTTTTGATTTAGCTAAAAATAACTATGGCGCGTAATACGAGAATAAATCTATTTACCATTACCTTTATTTTGATATGCATCGGAACAGTGGTGATTTATAGCGCTTCCAGCATTTATGCCTGGGAACGATATAAAGACAGCCTCTTTTTCTTAAAAAGGCGTATAACTTTTCTTATCATTGGCTCAATTCTTACCCTTTTAGTGATGAGTATCGATTATAAGAAGTTTAGGGGATGGGCAAAACCATTATTGACCTTATCTATTTTGTTATTAGTTTTAGTCTTAATCCCCCACGTTGGCCGAGAAGTTGCCGGAGCCCGGCGCTGGTTTAGGGTAAAATTTATCAGTTTTCAGCCTTCAGAATTAGCCAATATTGCCATCATTATTTATATAGCGGACTTTATTGCCAGAAAGGGCGAAGATATAAAAACGTTCTGGCAGGGATTCCTGCCGCCGATGTTTATTTTAGGGGCTGCGGCACTATTGATTCTTGCGCAGCCGGATTTGGGAACTGTTTTGGCTCTCGCAATTGTGGTGCTTATTATGCTTTTTGTTGCTGGCGTGCGCGGAGCTTATCTTTTGTCGGTGATCTTGGCGAGCCTGCCCTTACTTTATGTATTGATATTTAATGTTCCTTATCGCCGGATGCGGATTATGTCATTTTTAAATCCCTGGCTCGATCCCAAAGGCGGCGGTTTTCAGGTCATTCAATCGCAGATTGCCTTGGGTTCAGGCGGAATATTCGGAGTAGGCCTGGGCCATTCCAAGCAAAAATTATTTTATCTGCCTGCAGCACATACTGATTTTATCTTTTCTATAATCGGAGAAGAATTGGGGCTGTTGGGTACAGTAGGCGTGATAATATTATTGATAGTCTTTATTCAGCAGGGCCTTAAAATAATAAAGGACGCCTCTGATAAATTTGGTTATTTCTTAAGTCTGGGGCTGGTTCTGATGATTTCTCTTAAGGCTGTAATAAATATCGGTGTTTCTTGCGCTATATTACCTACGAAAGGCCTGCCTCTGCCTTTTATCAGTTACGGCGGTTCTTCTTTTATTTTTGATATGATCAGCGTAGGCATACTAATGAATATTGCGCGGACTGGAGAATATCCGTGAAGGTCTTAGCTATTACCGGCTCAAGTGGTGGCCATATCTTTCCTGCGTTGGGATTTTTAGATACATTAAACAATAAATCCCGCACCTTTCTACCCCAAGAGGCGCTCTATACCAAAAAGGTGCGGGATAAACACAAAGATATAGATGTTCTTTTAGTTTTACCTAAAAAAAGTATAACGCATCAGGTAGAAAGTTTTAAATATAAGCTTAATTATATTTCCATATCTTCTATTAGATTAAGCTTTGATCTTAGGAATTTTACCGCTGTATTAAGGTTTTTCAAAGGGTCCCTAGAAAGTATTATTATACTGTTGAGATTCAGGCCTGATGTCGTAGTCGGGTTTGGCAGCATGGTTTGTATCCCGATGATTTTATTTGCCTGGCTCTTGGGGATGAAGACGTTAATACATGAACAAAATGTAATTCCTGGCCGGGCAAACAGATTCCTGGCAAAATTTACAGATAGAATAGCTGTTTCCTTTGCGCAAACCTGTGATTATTTTAAAGAACATAAAAGAAAGGTAATTATTACGGGTAATCCCATACGTAAAGAATTAAACCGGATAGATAAACATAAGGCCTTAGATTTTTTTGGGTTTAATAGTGACAAATTTACGCTCCTGGTAATGGGAGGGAGCCTTGGCAGTCACAGAATTAATTTTGCGTTCTTAAGAGCAGTATCCGCATTATCGGATAAGTCTAGCTTCCAGGTTATTCACCTTACAGGACCGGCAGACTACGATTTATTGAAGAACAGTTACAAAGATTTGAATATTAGCTTGCGTTTATTTGCTTTCTTAGAGCCTATGCAATATGCATATAGTGCTTGCGACCTGGCTGTCTCTCGTGCCGGTGCAACTACAATTAGAGAGATAATATTTTTTGGGCTTGCGGCAATTATTATTCCTTACCCTTTTGCCCATAGGCATCAAATAGCCAATGCCAAAGTCTTAAAAAACACAGGCTCTGGGATTATAATTCAAGACAACGAGTTAGACAGTGATATATTGAGAGAGAATATAGAGGAGCTTATAAATAATCCTGAAAGAATTAAAGCCATGCGTTCCTCTTACGATAATATTCCCCGGCTCAATGCAAATGATTTGCTGGTTGAGGCTGTATTATCTTTGGGTTAAATGAGCCCCGCCCTTCTAAAGGGCTGGGGTATAAACAGAGAAGGAAGGGCGGGGTGAGAAGATGTATTTTAAGCGTCGCGATATTTTGTCTATGGTTGTCTTTTACCTTAGCCAATACCGATGATTGGTCTGTTGCTAAGAGTAGACATTTTATTGTCCATTATAAAAATGCTCCGGGAGATTTTATAGAACAGCTTATTGAGAAATCCGAATACTATTACGATAAAATTGCCGATGATCTGGGGTTCAGAAGATACGATTTTTGGCTTTGGGATAACCGGGCCAAGATTTATCTCCACGATGACGCTAAAGCTTATCAGGCTGCTACGAACCAGCCTGGCTGGTCTTCAGGATGTGCTATAATGAAAGAAAAGGTAATACACACCTTTCCTTATGCAAAGGGATTCTTTGAAACGACTCTTCCTCATGAGATGGGGCACATCATTTTCAGGGAATTTGTAGGTTTTGATAATCAAGCTGTGCCCGCCTGGTTAGATGAAGGGGTTGCCTCTTATCAGGAGAATATAATATATTCAATGGCGCATAAACTAATAGCAGAGGCAATTGCCGCAGATAAATTCATTAAATTAGAAAATCTTGCTAAAATTAATCCCCAGTTAATAAAGGATGACGTATCGGCATTACTATTCTACGCTGAGGCAGTAAGTATAATAGATTATTTAGTGAAAGAATTCGGTAAAGATAATTTTATTCTCTTCTGCCAGAATTTAAGAGATAAAAAGGATTTAGAGAGAGCAATAAGCTATGTCTATCCTTTTAGAAATATTCAGGAGCTAGATCGGGCCTGGCAGGAGTATTTAAGTGAATAGACATCACCATTTAATCGGTATAGGCGGTATTGGAATGAGCGGGATTGCCCAGCTGCTTTTACGCCAAGGTTTCAAAGTAAGCGGTTCGGATTTAAAGGAAAATAAAATCACAGACGGGCTTAAAGAATTAGGAGCAGATATATTTATCGGGCACAATCCTCTAAATATTAAAGACGCTGATTTAATTGTTTATTCCTCTGCAATTGGCGAAGACAATCCTGAGATTAAAGAAGCAAAAAAACAGGGTATCCCTTTGATAAAGAGGGCAGAGGCTTTGGCGCGCCTTATGAAGGACGAGACTGTTATTACAGTTACAGGCAGCCACGGTAAAACCACGACTGCATCTCTCATATCTTATCTCCTGTTAGAAGCAGGGCTTTCTCCCACAGTAGCGGTGGGCGGTGTTTTAAGGAACATAGATACTAATGCCTGTTTAGGAGACGGTCATTTTTTTGTCGCAGAAGCAGATGAATCCGACGGTTCTTTTTTATATTATCGGCCTAAATATTCTATAATTACGAATATAGATTATGAGCATCTTGATTACTATAAGGACTTTAGGAATGAAATTGCTGCATTTCGCGAATTCATAAATAATACAAAAGAAAATGGCTGCGTGTTCGCCTCTAGCGATGATATAAATCTGAAGGGAATATTAAAAAATTATAAGAATAAATATGTACTATTCGGTTTAAAAGCCGGTGCCGATGTATATCCCAAGAATATCCGGATAAAAGGACTATCCTCGGAATTCGACTGTTTTTATAAAAATAAATTTATAAATAGATTTTATCTGGCATTGGGAGGCCGGCATAATATCTCTAATGCCCTTTCGGTTATTGCTTTGGGGCTAGAATTGGGGATAGATTTAAAATTTATAAAAGATACGCTCAAGCATTATAAAGGTGCCAAGAGGAGGCTGGAAATTAAATTTGACAAAGATGACTATCTGCTGATTGACGATTATGCGCACCATCCTACAGAGATAAAAGCAACGCTTTCTGCGTTAAAGAGTTTAAAATTTAGCCGGCTTATTGCCGTATTTCAGCCGCACCGTTATACACGCACGAAATTGCTTTCCGAAGAATTTGGCAAGAGTTTTGATTTAGCCGATTATATTATTGTGACAGATATATACCCCGCAGGTGAACGGCCTTTAAAAGGAGTAAGCGCCAGGCTAATATATGATAAAATAAAGGCGCGTTTACCGGATAGACAAATATATTTTCTAGCCAAGGAGGAAATAGCAGGGCATATTTTAAAAATTATAAAACCGCATGACCTTTTGATTACTCTGGGCGCGGGTGATATTGTAAAAATTTGCGATGAATTGGTGGAGGAATTTAAAGGGAAAGATTAGGTTAGCAGAGCCGCTAAAGAATCATACGACTTTTAAAATCGGCGGCCCGGCTAAATTTTTTATTGAGCCCCAAGACCCTAATGATTTAAGATTATTACTTAGCTTGATAAACCCCGTTAGAAAAAGTCATACTAGTAAAATAAAGTTTTCTAACGGGGTAAAAAGATATAGGATTCCCATTTATGTAATCGGCAGAGGCAGTAATCTTTTAATAAGCGATAAAGGAATAAATGGCGTGGTTCTGCGGTTAAATGCGCCTTGGTTTAATAAATTATCTTATAGAGATGATTATCTTGAGGCAGGCAGCGGTGTTTTACTTAGCAAAGTTGTCCTATTTGCCAAGGACCACGGCTTATCAGGCACAGAATTTCTAGCAGGAATTCCCGGCACAGTAGGCGGGGCGTTAGCGATGAATGCAGGGATAGCAAAAAAAATCAATCCTTCGATTTCGCTCAGGGTTGATGGCGAGCAGAGTCGAACCAGCAAAAATATTGGGGATTTGGTGGAAACGGTTACGGTGATGGATTATAATGGCAAAATAAAGACCCTGCATAAAAAAGATATAGAGTTTGGTTACCGCAAATCCAGTCTATCAAAATATATCATTTTAGGTACGAGCATAAGACTGGCAAAAGAAAACAAAAAGAGAATCAAGGAGAGAATAAAAAAATATATTAATTACCGAAAGTCTACTCAGGATTTATCTAAACCGTCAGCCGGCTGCATCTTCAGAAACCCAAAAGGACATTCTGCAGGCAGGTTGATAGATTTATGCGGTTTAAAAGGTAAAAGGGTTGGAGATGCCGGTGTGTCTTTGAAACACGCTAATTTTATCTTAAATCTGGAGAATGCAGCCGCCAGAGACGTTTTGCAATTGACGGATTTAATAAAAAAAGAAGTCAGAAAAAAATTTAATATTGATTTAAAACCGGAAATAAAGATTTGGCAATGAACTCACGAACTCACGAACTCACGAACTCACGAACTCAACGAGGCTTTGGCAAGGTCGGCGTGCTTATGGGCGGGCCGTCTACAGAAAGAGAGATTTCGCTCAAATCCGGCAAAACTGTATACGAAAGCTTAAACCATGCAGGACTCAAGGTATCTGCTATTGACATAAAAACAGACGGGAAAGAGGAGAATATTCGTTTAATAAAATCCCATGAAATAGATCTCGCCTTTATCGCTCTACACGGCCGTTTTGGTGAAGATGGGAAAATACAGGAAATTCTCGATACCCTCAAGATTCCTTATACAGGTTCAGGTGCTCTGGCTAGCAGGCTTGCGATGGATAAGGTTGCCTCACGCAAAATATTTGAGGCATCTGGTTTAGCTGTTCCAAGATATAAAGCAGAAGATAAACTTTCTTATGGTATAGGAAAGTATAAAAATTCTTTCTTCCTAACCACTGAAAATCGTACTAAAAGTTATCGGCGAAGCCGATTTTCTTGCAATACAAATTGGAAACCGCAGCACAATGGTTTTTCTCTGCCTTTAGTGGTAAAGCCAGCTTCGCATGGTTCAAGTATCGGCTTATCTATTGTTAATAGAGAAGAAGAGCTGGATAAGTCAGTGGATTTGGCTTTCAGTTTTGACGAGAGAATAATTATTGAGGAATATATAAGGGGCAGAGAAGTAACCGTGGGCATATTAGATGAAAAGGCTTTGCCTGTGATAGAGATAATTCCCAAAAAAAGATTTTTTGATTACGAAGCTAAATATCAGACGGGAATGACAGACTATGTGGTGCCTGCCGAATTAGAAGATAAAATTGCCCAAAATATACAGGAGACAGCCTTATCGGCCCATAAACTGTTAGGTTGTTACGGATGCTCCAGAGTTGATATGATTTTAAGTAACGATGATATCCCGTTTGTTTTAGAAGTAAATACCATCCCGGGGCTTACCGCAGCCAGTCTCCTGCCCAAAGCTGCAAAGGTGGTAGGTATAGATTTTTTTGAGTTGTGTATTAATCTAATTCGACTTGCATATGAAAAAACACAAAATAAACCTGCCGATTAAATTAGCAATTTTGGGCCTAGCAATTTTTATTGCGCTATTTTTTATTATAGGATACCTGGGAGTAACCTTAAAAAATTTAAATTATTTTAAGATAAAGGATATTGCTGTTAACAAGCCGGAAGCAGCATTTGATTTTTCGGAGCTTTTAGGCCGCAATATCTTTAATATTGACTTAAAGAAAGAATCGAGGTATATATCAGAACTATACCCGGTTTATAAAAATATCAGGTTATTCAGGATTTTGCCTAACCGTTTATTTATAAGTTTCACAGAACGCAATCCCCTTGCCTATGTAAAGCTGTATCGATACTTTTGTGTGGATAGCGATGCGACATTGTTTGATTTACCGCAAGGACGACTTGCCCCGGATCTGCCGGTTATTATAGGCTTGGAAAGAAAGATTCCAGGGCCAAAGCCCGGCAGGCAATATAATATTAAAGAATTAATCACTGCTTTAAATATAATAAAAGAAATAGAAACAAATAGCTTGTTTAAAGAATATAAAATTGAAAGAATCGATGTAGTAAATCCTGCTAATATATCATGTTTTATCCAGCTGTCAGGTTATCCCAAAGGGCGGGTTGCAGCTGATTTTCAAGTCTTAGAGGTAAAGATGGGGCAGGATGATATCAGCAATAAGATCCGCGTCCTGGCCGGATTATTTACTCAATTGAAGGACGATATAAGCAATATAAAATATATTGATTTAAGGTTTAAGGAGCCGGTTGTAAAGTTTAAAGATGCTTCGTAATTATATCTGCGCATTAGATATCAGTTCCAGTAAAGTGTCTGCAGCGGTTGCAGAAATCAAAAAGAGGCGCATCACTAATATCTTTTTTGAGACTCAAGCCCCAACAAAAGGTATAAAGAAGGGCGCAATTGTAGATTCCATAGATTTAACCGGATCTATCGGGCGCACTTTAAAGAATTTAAAAGCAAAATCCGGTATAAATATTAAATTTATTTACGCTAATATATCAGGGCTCGATATAGTTACCAAGCACAGCCGTGCAATTATACCGCTTGCTGAGCGCGGTAATAAAGTTATAACTCTGTCAGATATACAACAAGTAAACGAACAGGCGCGCATATTAGGTTCAAGTTTAGAGGAAGAAACAATTCATCAGCTCGCCCAAAATTACGCCATAGATTCTAATAGTAATATTTTGAATCCTCTCGGTTTGTATAGCCATAGACTTGAAGTAGATTTATATCTGATCTGTGCTAAATCGTCTTTTATACAGGGCATTAACCGGGCTGTGAATCAAGCAGGATATGAAATAAAAGACCTGTTTCTTTCCGGCTTAGCCACGAGTCAGGCGGTATTTAACAAAGCACTTAAAGAGGGAATGACGATACTTTGCGATATAGGTTCGGATATCACTGAGTTGTTATTATTTAGAGATGGCATACTTAAAGATGTTGAAGTTTTATCCGTCGGTGGCGATGATTTAACCATAGGGCTTTCCGAGAGATTAAAGCTCTCTTTTGATTTAGCTGAGGATGTTAAGATGTCTTACGGTAGCGTAAGTGATTACAACCAGACGCATAGCGATAAGGAAATTTTAATAAAACAAAACAACGCCTACAAACCGATAAACCAGAGGTTAGTTTCCGAGATATTAACCCCCAAGGCAAAGTTAATTTGCCGGAATATAAAAGACAGCGTGGGCAAGATTTTACCATGCGACGAGGTGGATAATTTTGTAACTACAGGCAGGACGGTATTACTGGAAGGATTTCTGGAAATGTTAGAGAATAGCCTGGGGATTTCTGTAAAGTTAGGCCGTATTACCAATCCAAATATAATTTCCTGGGTTAATAAAGACAATACTCTCTCAGGCCAGAGATATTTAACTTATATTACTTCCTTAGGCATTATCTGTCAGGCGCTATACCAACCAAAACCCGAGATCATATCTAATTATCAGCCCACCCAAAACCCTATTCTTAATACTATAAATAAGTTCAAAGAGCTATACCAGGAATACTTTTAATGAGCGCATAACTTACGGAAGTACTGAAAGTGCGACGTAAGTTATATGCGCGAATTAACCCCTCACCCAGATACATAGTAGCGACCCTACGTAGTAACTGGGTGAGGGGTAAGTTCGGCCAAACAACTTAGCTTCGTTATCACTCGCTAAGTTGTGGCCTTACTTAACAAAAACTTGATTTTTATTATTTAATATGTTATAAAGTTATGTAGAGTTTATTATGTCTAAGATTGTGCAAGAAAAAATAAAGAGATTTATATTGAGTAAAGATTCCGCTATAACCAATAGGGGGTTGGGGAATATAATATGGTAAAAATCAATAATCTGCCACCGATTTTAAGGAATAATGGAACCCGGGAAAATTTAAGCAAAATCTGTGAGGCAAATGACGTTGTTTTCCTAGCTATCTTTGGTTCATATGCCCGAGGCCAGCAAAGAAAGGCAAGTGATATTGATATCGCTATAGAATATGACAGCCATAAGAATAAGAATCTCTTGGATTTAGTTCATTTAGAATCCGAATTAAAAAAATTATTTAAAAAGAAAGTAGACTTAGGCATTCTTAGCAGCATCAGCCCGTACATAATAAATGGCGTAAGAAGAGAAATGAAGGTTATCTATGAAAAAAGATAAGGCATATCTTCAGGATATCTTAGACGTAATTTCTGATATAGAGAAATTCAGAGAAGGTGTAAGCGAAAAAGAATTTTATCACAACAAAGAAAAGCAGTATGCCATATTAAGGGGCCTGGAAATAATCGGCGAGGCAACGAAGAATATCAGCAAGGATTTAAAGGCCAAATACCCCAATATCCCCTGGAAAGATATTGCGGGTATGCGGGATAAGCTAATTCACATGTATTTTGGAGTAAAGCTCGAACTGGTTTGGGAAACGATTAAAAATCGGCTCCCAGAACTAAAACCCCAAATTTATAGAATATTAAAAGCTATCTGACGCATTACACCTTTCTAAATTTTCCTTTCACTCTTGCCAAAATTACCAAGTTTCCCAACAAAAGAAAACAAAATTTCCCCCTGTTGTTGAAACTTTTGCTTGACTATCCAAAATCCATATTGTATCATACTGCTATAATATATCGCTCTGTCAAGTAAATAATACTACCATTTTAAATTTAAATATCAAAAAGCTCCACCAAAGGCGGATCCGCCTACGGCGGAAAATATCAAAATGACATATCAAAATCCAAAATGGCAAAACACACCATATAATCAAACACCAATAACCAAATTACAAACACCAAATAAATTCCAATACCCAATACCCAAACAAAAAGTTTTTCTCGTAGTTTGGTTATTGGTTAATTGGTGATTGGTTATTATTTGGTTATTGAGATTTGATGTTTGGTTATTCATCTTTGAGCTTTAATATGTAATTTTGATTTTTGCACTTTAATTTTTACATTGAGCGTTATTTATTTGACAAGGCAGTATGGCAATAGGAGATAATAGCAAGATGAGAGAGACAACGGGAAATTGGGTTATGGCAGCAGATTATGACCTAAAAACAGCAGAAAGCCTGCTAAAGGCAAGACGTAAGATTTATGTAATATTTTTGTGTCATCTGGCTATTGAAAAGATATTGAAAGGAATCGTATCAGAAAAACAAGCAAAATTACCGCCCTATACTCATAATCTTGTTTATCTTATAGGGTTAACAGAGTTAACTCTACCTAAGAAGCTAAACGATTTCATAGAATTACTTAATGACAAAAGTGTCCCAATGCGCTATCCTGAAAATGTGATAAACTTAGAAGAGCAATTTAGCATAGAATTAACTAAGGATTATTTGAAGAAGACAAAAGAGGCGGTGCAATGGTTAAAGCAAAATTCAGCCCATCTGAAGTAAGAAAAATAGCTCAGGAATTTGCGAGAATTTTAGAGGAGAAAAAAATTAAAGTGGCGGAACTTATCCTTTATGGGTCATATGCGCGGGGGAACCCACGGGATTTTTCCGATATTGACCTGGCGATTATATCCCCTAATTTTAAAGGGAAGAACCGCCTGCAGATTCAAGAGATGATTGCTAAGGCAGTGAGCGGCCGTAAAGGTTTAACCGTCGCTGTTGAGCCTATAGGTTATGCTCCGGAAGAATATGCTTATGCAGAGCGGGAGACTTTTTTAGGCGAAATTAAAGAAACAGGTAAAAGGCTAAAGTCTTAGGAAAAAATGAAGATGCTTTTTAGAGAGAGAGAGAGAGAGAGAGAGAGAGAGAGAGAGTAAAAGCCGCTGGCTAAAGGCCAGTTTAATTTTTTGCTTTAAAAATTTAATCCCGCAGATAAGCTTAACAACTTATGTGCGGGATTTTTGTTTT
>JAGUUJ010000052.1 GCA_020063525.1 Candidatus Omnitrophota bacterium | reverse complement strand
TGAATTTAAAGAGACAGCCGATAAATTAACTGATTATGCTGTTGAGATTCGTTATCCTGAGGCCCCAGATATTCCCACTTTAGAAGAAGCCCAAGAAGCACTAAGGGTGGCTAAGAGTATAAGAGAGTTTGTTAGAAAGAAAGTAGGGGTATAATAAATAAACGGCAGAGATAGTGACGGAGAAAGGAGGCGAAAAAGAAGCAAAGAGCTGAACTTCTAACTTTTCTTAACAATGGAGGTAAGACTATGCTACTTACAAATATTGAAGGAATTCCTGGTAGAAAAATAATCGAACACTTTGGGCTCGTCTCTGGAAGTACAGTAAGAGCAAAAAATGCTTTTAAAGATATTGGCGCAAGTTTTAAAAATATTGTTGGTGGTGAATTAAAGAGCTACACAGCATTAATGGATGAGTCTCGTTCTCAAGCAGTTGAGCGCATGGAACAGCAAGCGCAACAGTTAGGGGCAAATGCAATTATCAACGTAAGATTTTCTACCTCTAATATTGCGCAAGGAGCAGCTGAGTTGTATGTATATGGAACAGCTGTAAGAATAGAATAAGCAGGAGGCTCTATGGGTGATTTAATATATCTTATTATTTTAATTGGCGTTGGATATTTTATAGGAACCCTCGTTGAAAAGAAACATTATAAGTCTATAGAAGAGCGGGAAGCAAAACTTCTTTATCTCCCAGCTGTTTCAAGCGAAAACTTGCTGGAAGAAAAGATGGTTAATGAGGCTCACTTGGTTTATGGCAATGCGGTTATTTCTACTGATTACTTTAAGTTCATCCTTGCGGGATTAAGAAATTTACTAGGAGGGGAAGTTTGCGCTTTTGAGACTCTCCTTGACCGCGCAAGAAGAGAAGCAATCTTGCGATTAAAAGAAAAAGCTCAAGGCGCAGATATAATCTTAAATTTAAGAGTTGAAACTTGCCAAATTAGCCAGGTTGGTTCTATAGAAGTTTTGGCATACGGGACCGCTGTTTATTATAAAAAATGAAATTTATCCCTCGGGAGATTAAAACCAATGTAAATATTTCTCCAACATCGCCGGTTAAAGATTTCTTTGAGCTGGTTATAAAAATTTTAGGGTTTATATTGGTGATATATGTAGGGTTAGGCTTTGCAGTAGATTATATTGCTCCTCGCATTTCAACAAATACAGAGCTAAGGTTAGGCAAATTATTCTCGGCAAGGTTTGAGAAAAAAGAACGCACGCCTGCCGAATTACAGCTTCAACAAATATTGGATGAATTGGTAAAGAAGAGTCAGGGATTGCCACCCTTTAATTACAAAGTTTATCTCGAAGAATCAAAAGATGTTGAGGCGCTTGCTCTTCCAGGAGGAAATATTGTAGTGCTCAGCGCACTTTTAAAAGAAGTAGACTCAAGAAATGCGCTGGCGATGGTTTTAGCTCATGAATTAGGTCATTTTTATCATAGAGATCACCTGCGGGGTTTGGGGCGTAGTTTAGTATTTTTGTTAATTAGCTCTACTTTACTTGGTAGCGATAGTTCTGCGAGTAAAGTTGTCACGAACGCAGTAACAAACGCAGAGATGCGGTTTTCGCAGGTTCAAGAGAAAGCAGCGGATTTGTATGCGTTAGATTTGTTAAATAAGACATATGGCAATGTGGCAGGCACGACTGATTTCTTTGAGAAGATGTTGCGGAAAGAAAAGCTGTGGTCATTTTTTTATATTTTCGCAAGTCATCCATATCCGGCAAGCCGCATTACCGCCATCAAAGAGAATATAAAACTGAAAGGATATGTTATAGGTCAAAAGATACCATTAGCCGTAGAGATTCAGGAAGTTTCATCAAAAAAATAATTGAGATTATTATTTGTATCTTTCGGATACAATATCACCTAGGGCATCATAGCCCGGCGATGACTTTGAGATAGTTGTCTATGTTGACGCAGGAGGATGCATTGAGGTGCAGCGGGAGGTGAGGTTTGAGGGGTGAGGTTGAGATATTATGTAGAAAATCGAAGATTTTTGTACGGGGGTCTTTCCAGAAGATTTAAAAGAGGCGGCAGAGATGCTGACGGGAAAGTAAATAGTATGTATAATTATATTGACAAATAGCCATCTCGATGGTATATTTATAATATGGATAAGGATCCGAGTAGTTTTATTTGGGATTTTGAAAGAGAATTAGCCAATGTTCATAAGCATGGAGTTGATTTTGTTACAGCTGCAAAGGCCTTTAAGGATCCTAAAAGAAAGATTTACATCGATTCCAAACACAGTAAAAAAGAAGAAAGGTTTTTCTGTATTGGAAAGGTTGAAGGTAAAATCCTAACGGTTAGATTTACTTATCGTGATAGCAAGATTAGAATATTTGGAGCCGGATATTGGAGAAAGGGGGAACAGTACTATGAAAAAAAAGATGATTGATCCAAATAAACCCATTGGAAAGATGACCAGGATTGATGATTTTCTTCCGCCTCCAGAGAAGTTAGTTATACCAGAAGAGACAATAAAAGTTACACTATCTCTAAAGAAGTCAAGCGTGGATTTTTTTAAGCGCCAGGCAGAGCAATATCACGCGAAATATCAGAAGATGATCCGTGAACTGTTGGATAGGTATGCCATACAATACTCATCAGCATAGTCAAGAACGAAGGTATTATCTGGATGCCTGCTGTGTGGTAGAGGAGGTGTTTCTGGAAGATTTAAAAGAGGTGGCTAAAGATGCTTAGCGGAAAAGAGAGAGTTGAAAGCGTTGGGGTAAATTTCCGCTTGATATAATGTATAGTGGAGGTGATAAAGATGAGTAACTTACATCGAACCCAAATTTATATTGAAGAAGATCAGATGCATCAACTCAAAGTAGAGGCGGCAAGAGAACACCTGACTATCTCTGAACTAATCCGCAGGACAATAGAATATCTCTTAGAAACAAAATCCAGAATGGTTAACTGGGAGAGCGATCCTCTCACTAAGACTATTGGTAAGATAAAACTAGCGGTAAATAACGCCTCTGTAGATCACGATCACTATTTATACGGCGCAACAAAAAGGAGATAGTCTCTCGTGGAAAAGATCTTTGTAGATACCAGTAGTTGGGTTGCTCTTTTTGTAGAGAATGATAGAAATCACAAAAAAGCGGTTTCCATCTTTGAGGATGTTAGAAGTTCAAAAGTGCCCATTTACACTTCAGACTATTGTATTGATGAGACTATCACTACTATTCTAGCCAGAGGCAGCCATAGAGAATCTGTCTTGGCAGGCGAGGCATTATTTACCAGCAAGCTCATTAAGATCGTCGGTGTCTGTCCGGATTATCTTCAAGCAGCTTGGGAGCTTTGCCAGAAGTACAAGGATAAAAGTTTTAGTTTTAGAGATGTTACCTCTTTTGTCATAATAAAGGACCTTAATATTAAAAGGGCCTTTGCTTTTGATAGAGAATTCATCCAGGCAGGAATTGAGCTAATAGAGTAACTAGACTTAAAGAAGAAACTACCTAAATTTTCCCGCACCAATAAAATTAAAAAATCCAGCGGGATCCCGCCTTGGCCGGGAAAATCCAAAGAGGAAGAAGAAAGAAAAATTAGAATCGGAAAAGCTTTTGGAGAAGATGG
>JAGUUJ010000050.1 GCA_020063525.1 Candidatus Omnitrophota bacterium | reverse complement strand
GGAGAGTTTTTATAAAGAAAATAATATTGAGCTCTTATTAAATAAAAAAGTCATCCGGGTTGATTCTAAAAGGAATCGGGTTATCTGTGAAGATAAAAGCCAATTTAGTTACGACGCTTTACTTATAGCTACAGGTGCCTCACCTAAATTTCCCGAAACTAAAGGTATTAAAAAAAGAGGCGTATTTGGTTTTCGCACCTTAAAAGACACGAAAGGCATTGCTGGGTTGTTGCCGGTGACAAAGACTGCTTGCGTTTTAGGCGGTGGCCTGATTGGACTGAAGGCAGCATATGGTTTAAAGAAGAGAAATGTAGAAGTAAAAGTCATCATTAAGTCCAGGCAGGTGTTGTCGCAGATGCTGGATTTTCAAGCTGCGGGTTTTGTACAGAAAAGATTAGAAGAAAATGGGATTGAAATTATTTTAGGTCAGGATGTAACAGAGATTATTGGCAATGGTGATATCAAAGCAATCAAACTTGATTCAGGTAAAGCGTTTGAATCTTCATTAGTGATTGTAGGTAAGGGCGTATCTCCAAATATAGACTTAATCAAGGAAACAGAGATAAAGTTTAACGAAGGTATACTCGCTAATAATCTAATGCAGACCAATATCCCTAATATTTATACTGCTGGCGATGTCTGTGAGAGTTTTGATGTCACAAGGGGTGAGCATTCGGTGAATGCCCTCTGGCCAGTGGCGGTTGAGCAGGGAAAAATCGCGGGTGCAAATATGTCAGGCGATAATCTTAATTATATAGGCTCTTTAGGCATGAATTCTATAGAGTTTTTCGGTCTTCCGGTAGTATCTTTAGGGATATATAAGGTAAAAGAAGGAGATACCAATTTTACCGAACTAAAACTCTGCGATATAAAGGCAAACATTTATAAAAAAATAATCTTCAAGGATAACTTTATTGTCGGCGCGATATTTGTGGGTGATATCAAAAATAGCGGCATCTTTTTAAGGTTAATTAGAGAAAGAATAGAGGTATCCTCTTTTAAGGATAGGTTACTGCAAGAAAATTTTGGTTATCCGGATATTATGGATTTAGTCAAAGATAAGGAGCAGGTATATGTCTAAGATTGTAGCAACGTCAGTTATAAGGGGCAGCCATGATATCTTTAAACAGGCAGCGAGTTTTTTAGATAAAGCCATTAAAGAAAAAGGCCCCAATCAAAAAATCGGTTTTCCCGAGACTGCATTTTATCTACCTTTGGCTAATGCCCTTTTGGGCGCTAGGTTAGAGACCCTAAAGGATGCACTACCCATTTTAGAACATGCAAAATCTCTATTACCCCGGGTTCCTTCAGAAAAGGTCTGGCTTCCTTATTTAGGCGATGCCTTAAACGCAGGGATGTCGGCATTATTCTGTGAAGAAATAATCGTAGCACTACGTTATCTTTATGGTGAGGAGCCACAAAAGGATTGCAATGGATTTTTTACGGATACGATTATGCGTTCGTTAGGAATACAGCTGGTGGATGGCCGTATGCCGGGATTTGCCGCAATATTAGGGGCTGCACCGGATAATAAAACCGCAGTAAATATTGTGCGGGAATTACAACAGAGAAATATCCTAATCTTTGTCGGCTCGCAAGTTAACGGCCGTTCCATTATTGACCAGTTAATAGAGGAAAATGTGCAGATGGGTTGGGATAATTATATTGTTCCTTATGGCCGCGATACTATCTCGGGGATATATCCCTTGAATTGGGCAATCCGCTCGGCATTGACCTTTGGCGGAATCAAGCCCGGACAGGCCAAGAATTGTCTTTTATATACTAAAGAGCGCGTGTTTGCCTTTGGCTTAGTTTTAGGTGAGCTTGACGATATAAAATACGCAACGGGCGCGGGCGCAATCAATATGGGTTTTCCTATAATTGCGGATACGGATATTCCAGAGATAACACCCTCAGGCATTACTACTTACGAAGCATTAGTAAAAGAACTAGATTATAAAAAGATTGTGTCGCGTTGCATTGAGGTAAGGGGAGTAAAGGTAAAGGTTGTCTCCATACCCATACCTGTTCCTTATGCCGCAGCATTTGAAGGCGAGCGCGTGAGAAAGGAACAATTATATGTTGAATTTGGCCAGAAGGCAAGTACGGCCTTTGAGTATTTAACTACTAAAAGTTCAGAAGAGGTCCAAGACGGCAAAGTAGAATTAATTGGCCCGGATATTGACCGATTAGAAAAAGGCAATAAATCTTTACCTTTGGCGATTATTGTAGAAGTGTATGGCCGTAAGATGCAGAAGGATTTTGAACCTATCCTGGAACGCCAGATTCATCGCTTCATTAATTATGCTATGGGCCTGATGCATATCGGCCAGCGGGATATGAACTGGATAAGAATCTCTAACGATGCTTTTAATAAAGGTTTTCGGCTTAAACATATTGGTATTATTTTACATGCTATGTTGCATCAGGAATACAGTGCCATTGTAGATAAAGTGCAAGTTAAAATTTATACCAAACTTACCGATGTAGAAAAATTATTACCTAAAGCAAAGAAGGTATTTGATGAACGTGATGAGCGTATCAGCGGTATGACTGACGAAAGCGTAGATACTTTTTATTCCTGTTTACTCTGTCAGTCGTTCGCTCCTAATCACGTCTGTATTATTACGCCAGAGCGCTT
>JAGUUJ010000123.1 GCA_020063525.1 Candidatus Omnitrophota bacterium | reverse complement strand
GAGGCAGCCGTGAAGAATCATAGACGCTTTACATAAAATCCGGGAGTTACCGGTTGAAAAACCCTGGCGGGTGCTTGCAGTGACGGAAAAAGTGAAAAAATATTTAAGAATTTTCATAATAGCCCTTGCAATATTTGGAGTAACTGCAAGGGCTTATCCCGCCACTAATGCTTTGGCGGGCAAGTGTTATAAGGCGGAAGTAATAGATATTAGCGGGACTAAATACTATCCTGCCGTTAAAGAGGCGCTGGCAAAAGCAAAGAAGTCAATAAGCCTGGCAATGTTCATCATCGAGTTATCTAGATACAAAGAAGATTTAAAAGCGGATCAGCTCATTGACGGGCTGATAGAGGCGAAGCAAAGAGGAGTAGATGTAGAAGTTATTTTGGATCAAAATGTGGACTTCGTCCAGCGAAGGCATACAAGCGATTGGGAAGCTAAAATTAGAAGCGTAAGGGCTTATAAGCGCCTTAAAGACGGAGGGATAAAAGTTTACTACGATGAGCCGGTAAGATATACTCATGCTAAAACAATTGTTATAGATAAGCGTATTGTTATATTAGGAAGCACAAATTGGACCGAATCCGCATTTAATAAAAATGTTGAAACAAACGTTTTGATTAATTCAAAAGGATTAGCAGGGGATATTTTAAGTTATTTTAGGACCATCAAGATAGATACCGAAATAGAAAAATACTTTGATTTTGTCGGGCCTTCCACACCGATTAGCTGGGAGTTTATGGAAAATCCAAAGCTTGCGCCTCTTATGGTAAGAGCGAAGGATGAACGGGCTTTTGATATTTATTTGCACTTGCTTAAGAATTTTGATGGGAACCCCGAAGGAAAATTAACGCTATTCTATGATGCGTTCGCCAAATATCTGGGAATTTATGAAGGCTGGACTAATATCGCTTACAGAAGGCAAATTACTAAAGTACTTAAGAAATTAGAGCAGAAATATAAGTTGATAAAATTCGAGTCGCCTTACGGTAAAGAGGCAACGATAACATTGCTTGATTATGAGATTGGCCTCGCCCGGAAGAATATAGATAATCCCAAGAGAACATATAATTATGTGGTGGGGATAATTGAGGGGATGAACAGTAATAATTATTCAGAACTACAAACGGATGCCGGCGTTTGAGGGGAACTTTAAACCTTTTGGGATAAATGGGTAAGTTTTTCGGAACGGCTTTCCTGTAAGGAGGCGCTCCATTTTATACTTTGACTGTAGTTTCTATATGCAAATAGAATTGCATTTAGTTTAACTATATGCTATACTTTAGTTATGAAAAATAGACCATTTTGGAAGAATGCCATAGAAGAACGGTTTAAAGAAAAATCGATCGTCTGGCTGACGGGTGTCCGGCGCGTCGGTAAGACATTTCTTTGCAGGAGTTTTGACGAGATCGACTATTTTGATTGTGAGCTTCCTCATGTAAGGCGAATGATGGAAGATCCCGAATCGTTTTTAGAAAGCGTACATGGACGAAGGATAGTGCTGGACGAAATTCACAGACTGCCAAACCCTTCGGAAATACTGAAAATATCAGCCGACCATTATCCCGATATACAGATCATCGCAACAGGCTCGTCAACTCTTGGCGCCTCGGCAAAATTTAAGGATACATTGGCCGACAGGAAAAGGGAGTTGTGGCTTACGCCTATGATAGGGGTAGACGGCGAGTATTTTGGTAATACCGATTTAAGACACAGATTTTTATATGGCGGGCTGCCGCCCTTTTTTATCCACACTCGATACCCTGAGCGTAATTTTCAAGATTGGATAGATGCTTTTTGGGCGAAAGATATACAGGAATTGTTCAGGCTCGAAAGACGATATTCTTTTCAGAAATTCTTCGAACTTATTATGACTCAAAGCGGTGGCATATTTGAGGCTAATAGCTTTGCGGCTCCTTGTGAAGCGAGCCGGACCACTATTTCTAATTATCTGAAAGTGATGGAAGCTACATTTGTGGCGTATGTTATCCGGCCATTCAGCTCGAGAAGACAGAATGAGATCATATCCGCGCCGAAGGTATATGGTTTTGATACGGGTTTTGTTTGCTATTACCGCGGCTGGCATGAAATCAGAGATGAAGATATGGGTTATCTATGGGAGCATTTTGTCTTAAACGAGCTATTTGCCCATCGGCAGGCAAGAGACGTCGGTTATTGGAGAGATAAACAAGGGCACGAGATAGATTTTGTGCTCAATAGGAGAGGTTTTCCAATTCTGGCAATAGAGTGCAAATGGCGCGACAAGGAATTTGATCCGGAAAATGTAAAGGTATTTTTAAGACATTACGATAAGGTGCAGGTATACGTAGTTTCGCATAATGTCGGCCGGCCTTATAGCCGTAGATATGGCGATTTTACGATTAAATTCATAAATCTCACGGACATTGCGAATATCTGTAAAACGTTGGCGTAGGCCCATGGATAGATACGCGGCGGCTCTTTATGGCTTTAGACAAATCCCTAAGGCGATATATTGAGAGGGTGTAGGGTGAAGAACGGTTAGCATATGAACCCCGCCCGCACCTTCGAGAGCGGGGTAAAAAAAGAAAGGAAGAGCGGGGTGAAAGGTATAATTTTAGCGGGTGGAAAGGCAACGAGATTGTACCCCATAACCAAAGGGGTTTGCAAACAGATGCTTCCTGTATACGATAAGCCGATGATTTATTACCCCTTATCGGTCCTGATGCTTGCTGGTATCAGGGATATCCTGATTATTTCTAACCCGAATGACATAAGTAGGTTTAAAGATTTATTAGGAAATGGCCAAGATTTGGGAATAAAATTTTCTTATGCGATACAAAAGGAGCCTAAAGGAATAGCAGAAAGCCTGATTATCGGCCAGGAATTTATTGGCAAGGAAAGAGTTTGTTTAATCTTAGGGGACAATATTTTTTATGGCCATGAGCTAACTGAATTATTAAAAGATGCTTCTGAATTAAGAGAAGGCGCAATTGTTTTCGGCTATTATGTCAAGGACCCTCAGAGATACGGTGTTTTAGAGTTTGATGATAAACGTAATGTGGTTTCTATTGAGGAGAAACCCAAAAAGCCAAAATCAAACTATGCAATTTGCGGCCTTTATTTTTACGATAAT
>JAGUUJ010000105.1 GCA_020063525.1 Candidatus Omnitrophota bacterium | reverse complement strand
CTGGAAGAACAGATGCCGCAGATACGCTCAACCAAAAATGCTACCTGGTCAAAGTGTTTATGTTCAGATAGTTCTTCGATACCGCGGTGCATATAGCCGATAACGATGTCGATATCAACAACCTTTTCTCCTTCTACATAAAGCCGGAAAAACTCCGGTTCTTCCTGTAAAGGATGGTACGGACCTATGGGTATAACAACTTTATGACTCATGGTTATGCCTCAATGGATACTTACCTTGCGGCCATTCTTCAACTAAAAGTAAGTGTGTTAGATTCGGATGACCGATAAAATTAATCCCCAATAACTCCCACATTTCCCGCTCAATCCATTCCGCACCCTTAAATAGAGACGCAATAGAATCTATCCGGGGACTCTTCTTATCTTCTATTAAAACACGCGCAGAAACAATTTGACCGGTCTTATCGAAACTAAAATGATAAAGTATCTCAAGACCTTGCGGCGTATCAGAACCTGAGGCAGTAGCAAATCTTAAACCCAAATCCTTAAATAAAAAGTTAGCTACTTCTTTAATATCTGCGGAATTAACTGAGAAATATATCCTTTTTGCCGAATGCTCATGCCAGTTAATTACTTTACTATCCAATTTATCTTTAATCTCATCCGCTATGGACATTATTTTTTACCTCTTACTTTCTTTATTAGCTTTGCTATTCCCGCAATCATCGCTTCCGGTTTAGGCGGGCAGCCCGGAATATAGACATCTATGGGAACCACTTCATCCACTGCACAGGGACTATTATAGGAGTCTCTAAACATCCCTCTTCCGCAGGCGCAACCACCTATAGCAACAACTACACAGGGTTTGGGAGCTTGACTGTATAGCTTCTTTAATCTTTCTTTGGTTTTATAATTAGGGACCCCTGTTACCAAAAGGGCATCCGCATGCCGCACGCTTCCCACTAAAACTATCCCAAACCTTTCCACATCATACCGCGGTGTAATAAGGTCTAAAACTTCGATATCGCAATTGTTGCAAGGAGACGTCGCAGCATGAAATACCCAGATTGATTTTGTCAGTGCCTTTAATTTAAGGTTCATTTAATACCCCAGTATTGCCAATACAATTGCAATCGCAGCCAAGATAGTAACCGGCCCCCAGAAAAACCTTAATGCCTGGTCAATGCGTAAGCGCGGGTTGGTATTTTTAATCAGTATAATTATTACTAATAATGCGGTATATTTACCAATTAACGCTAAAGGGGTTAAATTACTCCCCCAGAATAAAATTATCAATAATAAAGGTATTGTATAAAGCAAAACTGCCTTTGTCAATTTGAAGATAGCCAAAGGTAGCCCCGAATATTCAATTAATGCGCCTGCCATAATCTCCTGCTCTGCCTCAGACATATCAAATGGCACAAAGCATAATTTTGCCTGCATACAAAATATAGTTACAATAAATGCCAATATCCCGGACCAGGATACCAGATTTGAACCGAAATTTATTTGATGATTCAAAATTGAACCAAGCTGAATTGTGCCTGCGGATTTAATGATTACGACGATTATGGATAATATAAACGGTAATTCGTATCCTAAGACTAGTTTCATCTCTCTCGATGCTCCAACAGAAGCCAGGGGGTTACGTGAGCTGGAGGCGCCAATAATTATTGCTATAGCGGGAATAACCAAAAGATATAAAACAACAATTAAATCACCGGCAAAGCTTTCCAAAGGTAAACGCACAGTAACACCTAAGATGGTTGCTACTAAAACCGCACTCAACAATCCTAAAAACGGAGATAGTAAAAAAGTTAATTTTGCCGCACCCTGCGGTATAATTGTTTCTTTTCCCAATAATTTTACAATATCTACAAAATTCTGATACCAGGGCGGGCCTACGCGCCACTGTATACGGGCGGTAACCTTCCTGTCTATCCAACCGGCAATTAAACCTATGCAGGCACTGAATAGAAAACCAGGAAATATCAGATAATTAAATAAGATTCTCATTTTTTCTTAGCTTGTATATCTTCTTTAGACCATTTTAGCGTATGTACAGCCAAATGTTCACCGACAAAATAAATATTTTTTTCTAAATCTTCTTCTATTTCTTTAATCTCCAGTGCTTTTTTAGGACAACTGGTTATACATTTGGGGAGTTTCCCCGATATGCCTATGCAGTAATCACATCTGGAATCTAAATAAGGAATAAAATCCTGAAAAATTATCCCAAACGGGCAAGCCACAGAACAGGACTTGCAGCTTGTGCAGCGCATCTTGTAACGTTTGATATGTCCATCCGGGGCGCGCTCAAGGGCATTATGATAACAGGAATTCACGCAGGGCGCCTCTTCGCAATGGCGGCAGATTGTGGCAAAGGTAGCATATTCGCGTAAGGAGGCAATTCCGTTATTCTGCGGATGGTAGAAATAATCACAGTAGACCTTACATTCCTCGCATTTGCTACAGATGTCTAAGTCGACAAATAATCGTTTCATCACACCCAACACCCAAATTAGTCCCAGATATCGTGTATATCTTTTAATTGCTCGTAGGTAAAGACCGGACCGTCTTTACAGACGTAATACCTGCCGATGCGGCAATGTCCGCATTTACCTAAACCGCAGGACATATTCTTTTCCATTGACAGATATATATCTTGCGGTTTGAATCCCAAGTCTAATAATTTCAAGGTTACGAATTTCATCATTATGGGAGGACCGCAGACTATCGAGACTGCCTTCTTCAAATCTACAGGCAAATCCTTTAATATTGTAGTAACCAGTCCCACATTACCTTTCCAGTGAGGGCTGCCTACGTCAACAGTAGTCACTATATCCACCCTCTTCTTCTTTGCCCATTGAGGAATAGATTCTTTATATATAATATCATCGGGTGTGCGTGCGCCGTAACGCAATACTACCTTATTATACTTATCGATCTGGGCAAATAGAGTAAATAGTAAAGAGCGTAAAGGCGCCAAACCTACGCCTCCACCCACAATTAGGATATCTTTCCCTCCAAATTGATCTAAAGGATAACCTAAACCAAAAGGCCCGCGAAGACCCAAAGATATATTTTTGGAACTGGCGTGCAGCAAAGATGTGACTCTACCTACATTCATTATTGTCACATCTATCTTGTCTTTGATATTTGGGTCAGATGAGGGTGTAAAAGGCGCTTCTCCTATCCCGGGTAAAGTCAACTCGATAAATTGACCTGTTCTAAATTCAAATTGCTCGCGAGGCTTTAAAACAAAGGTTTTAATCGTAAGGCTCTCAGTGATTATATCTTCCACAATAGCTTCTTGCGGCTTATAGATATTCTTCATTTCTTGACATCAACCTTCTTGGCTAGGTCTTTTAAGACTTCCCTTATGTCAATTTTGCCGGGACAGACCTCAATACACCTTCCGCAACCGCAGCAGGCAGACATGCTTAAATTGTCTACGAAAAAGTCGAATTTTTTTGTAAATCTGAACCTTATCCTTTGCGCTCTTCTTTTTAAAGGGTTAGCCCCTCCGGCAACCTTTGCGTAATTCGCGTATAAACAAGCATCCCAAAGCTTAAACCTCTTATTAATATTGCCTTCTTTGGTATCTGCCAATAAAAAACAATGGCAGGTATCACAGATAAAATTACATCCGCCGCATTCAACGCACGTAAGCATAAATTGCTGCCAGGTATCCAGATTATATCCTTCCTTCATTAATCTCTGAACAATGTCCCTTGAAACCAAATGTTGCGGCAGAAGATGCCTTTTAAGCCGTTCAATAAGATTCTCTCTTTTTACTTTCCGGGCTGCTATTTGGGTATCTTTGGCAATAACAAAATATTCTTTATATTGCTGTATGAGGTCTTCGCCTTTTTGGGAACCTACTTCTACAAGATATCCCTCGCTTAGCGGTGAAAGGTTAAGGTCAAAACCCACTGTCGGATGCGGCAGGATCTCCCAGGCAAGGCAATGGCAGACTTCTTTAAAATCAGTGCAGTCGCTGGAAACAAAAATTGTATTCTCCCGCCTTACGCGGTATAAGGAATCAACCTCTACCCCTTCTAAGAATACAAAATCCTGAACCTTATGGCCTGCGATATCGCAACTTTTAACGCCGAATATAATGGTCTGGGCTAAATCCACTATTGATTTATCCTGCTCAAAGTATTCTGCAGCTTTATCTTGCGTATGCGTGAAAAAGACTTTAAGGGGTTCAACAGCGCGATAGGGATTAAATACGAGGGGCTCAGCCTTGGGCAGGTCTTTATAAGAATAATCTGTTTCTTTAGTAAAATTTGGCTCTTTGACGGTGGGTGAGAATACCTTATATTTCTTTTTTAACTTATTAAAAAAAATATTTAACTGGCTAGATTCAATAAAATATATATTATACATACTGGAGAATTATAATGGGTGGGATATTGTGAAAATTATCACAAAATAGCCCTAAAAATAAAAATGTTATTTTAAAATACTATATTTAAACCCCCCTGTCAAGAAAAAAATTAAGGAGCAGTTTTAGACAGTCTTTCTCTTACTAAATCGCTGACTAATTTAGAATCCGCCCTGCCTGTAATTTTAGCAGTTACCTCTTTCATTACCTTGCCCATATCTTTCATATCTTGGGCAGCAGTCAAAGCGACAGCTTCTTCAATGATTTTCTTGAGCTCTTCAAGCGGAAGTTCCGGGGGTAAGTATGACTTTAAAATTTCTAACTCCTTTGTTTCTTTATCCGCTAAATCCTGGCGGTTGCCTCTTTGAAACTGTTCAATGGAATCCTGGCGCTGTTTTATCTGTTTTTTGATCACGGCTATGCAATCGTTGTCATCGAGATTCTTCTTTTTCTTTTCTATTGCCGCATTTATCAGGCTAGCGCGCAAAAAACTTAATGCTGAACTCTTTAATGTATCCCTGTTTTTCATCGCTTCTTTATAGTCATTAAAGATTTTTCCCTCTAACATAATTTTGCCTCCGGTTAAAATAAAACAAGTTTTCTGAACATGGATAACCTGCGCTCTAAATCGTCTAGCGTAAGACGGCTCGTCCTATTTAGTCCAAAATCCTCTACGTTAAAAGAGGCAGCCACGCTGCCATAAGCAATTGCTTTTTTAATACTGGCTGCATTTATCTTTTTTGCCCAAGTTAAATAACCCATAAATCCGCCGGCAAAGGTGTCACCTGCGCCCGTAGGGTCGATTACCCTGTCTGTGGGATAAGCAGGAATGGAGAAGATAAATTTATCGCTATAAAAAATGACTCCATGTTCACCTTTTTTAATGAGAATCATTCTCGGTCCGTAAGAACGTAAACACCTGGCTGCTTTGATTAAATTAGTCTCGCCTGATAATGCCCTTGCTTCCTGATCATTAGCCACATAAATATCCACTTTCTTTAATAAACGCAAGAGAGCGCCGCGTTTATGGTGTATCCAATAGTTCATACTGTCTAAACCCACGAGGCGCGGTGAATGCATATGCTCCAGAAGATGCCTCTGTATATCCGGGTCGACATTAGCCAAAAATATATATTCTATCTTCTTCTGTCCCTCAGAAACCACGGGCCTGAAGGCAGACAGAACGCCTAACTCTGTATTAAGCGTAAGGGCAGTGTTTAAATCTCCTTTATATTCACCTTCCCATTTAAAGGTCCTGCCTCTTTCTTTAATGAGCGATGTCAGGATTACGCCTTTTTTCTGCAGAAAATCGATATATTTAGCAGGAAAATCTTCTCCGATTATGGCTACCAGATTCACATTGGTAAAAAGGCGCGCAGACATGGCAAAATGTGCGGCTGAGCCGCCTAACATATGTTTCCTTCTGCCGAAAGGCGTCTTTACAGTATCCAGAGCTACAGTCCCTAAGACAATTATACTCATTTGATAAACAATAGCGTAATTACAGCAATAATTATACAGTAATACCCGAAATAGTACAGTTTGGCTTTACCTAAAATTATCTTTAATATCCTAAGCGATAAAAGTCCGGTTAATAGGCTAAATATAAAGCCGATAATAAGATTTCCGGAGCCCGGATTGCAGGCGAGACCAATCTCTTTTGCTTCTAATATTGCCGCACCAAAAACTGCGGGAATCGAAACCAGAAATGCAAATTTAAAACTTGTTTCCCTATCCAGCCCTCTGAACAGGAGCGTAGAGATAGTAATGCCCGAACGCGAAATTCCGGGTATAATTGCAAAGCCCTGCGTAAGGCCTAAAATAAGGGCATCTTTTATATTTAAAGCACTCCTCTTCTTCTCCATAAATTTCCTGGTAAGGATAAGTATTATACCGGTAAAAATTAATGCTACGGCAACGAGTCTTGGTGAATTGAATAATTTTTCAAAAAACCCTTTTCCTGATATGCCAATGATTCCTGTAACCAGCGTTACAATTATTATATATGATAATAACCTTGTATTGCGCAACAAATTTAATATATCTTTAAAGAAGAAAATAACCAAAGCCAGGCTCGTACCTAAATGCAGAACTATAGATACTGCTACTGCCTGTTCAGTTACGCCAATGAGCTTTTGTATGATTACAAGATGGCCTGAGCTGCTTACCGGCAGAAATTCGGTTATGCCCTGGATAATACCTAATATTATATATTTTAACATGCAAGTTTTGCAACCTCTTCTCTTAAGTTCCTCACAATAATCTCATAATCATCTTGGCCATGTTCCTTTCTTTCCAATAATTCTTTCGCAAGTAATGGCCGGCTAAAAATAACTTTTAACGGATAAAAACGAGGTAGGCGATTACCTCTCGCACCTATTAAACGCTGTGCGAACCCAACGGCATACCAAGCCTCTCACGCGCAGTGCTACAGAACTCTTGCAAAAAGGCAAAATTTGGGTGGGGGCGAAATCTTTTTCTACTGCTGAATAAGTTATGTAGAACAATGCCAATTTTAGCACAGATTACAGATAAAAGAAATCAGAAAAATTGTTTTATTTTTTTCTGCAAAACGGGATTCCCTCCAATCCTGAATAGCTTGGCGGGAAAGGTTTTAATTTATTGGTCTAAGGCGGGTTTTAGGTGGTGCATCATTTTTCTTCTGCCTCAAGCCTTTTATGTCGCTCCTCTTCTTCTTTCTTGCGGGTAAGTTCTTCTTCTCTGGCCCTTTTTTCGCTTTCTTTAATATAATCTCTCATCTCAGGGTCTTGGCTAATTTCTAATGCCTTCTGCCACTCCTCTTTGGCTTCTTTTAACTTGCCCTCCTGATAAAGCTGATTTCCTATCTGTAAAATCTTCTCATAAAGTTCTTCTGACTCTTTTAACCTGCCTTCAGCTCCGAGTTTTTCTGCTAAATAAAAATATTTATATAATTCCTGCATAATCGGGCTATCGGGTCGGGCTAACTCATCATTGACTAACTCCCAAGCCCAGAGCTTTATCATTCCTTCAAGCCATCTTTGTCTTGCGCGTTCTATTTCTTCGGGTGTCCGGTCGTAGAATTTCCCTGTAAGCCTGATAAACGACCCCTGAGCGGTATAATCAAGGTGAGTCAGGTCATCATTAAAGTTAGTAAAGTTATAACCTAAACCCACCTGAACAAACTCACCAACTTTTCTGGCTACTTCTATCAATGCGCCTTGTTTGTAGGCTAATTTCTCAACCAGCTGCCATCTATTAGTCAAATCATATACTGCCTCACCGGCCAAAGTGTGTGATTTTTCTTTTTCAATATCTTTAAAATCAGTCTGGCCTGAAGGTGAATTATCCTCTAAATAAGTGTATCTTCCTAATAGATTAAGCCGGTCAAAATTAACCGGACGATAAGCTACTCCGGTGACAAATTCTTTATACTGTGCTTCAGTTGAGTCAAGAGTGGTATTCTTGGTCTGGGATAAATTTGCTTTGGCAAAGAGGGTGGTATTAGGATTAATTTTGCCTTCAATGGCATTATAAATGAGGAATTGTCTTTTATCCTCCTGGCCCTCATCTAAGCGAAGCTCAAGCTTGCTTGATGCCTTCAGGCACAACTTTAACTGTTTCCGTAGCCTTGTTAGATATAACTGTCCCGTCTGAATATTTTGCCCAGGCAGAGTTTTCATAATTCCCAAAGGTCACGCCTGAGCCAACCACTAATTGATATTTAAGGGTTCTGGTAGAGTTAGCGCTCACTGTTCCGATATTAAAAGTAAGAGGCCTATTTCCTGTCGGGTCTGAGATAGCAATATTATCTAAAATAGCTTTCCCGCTTATATATTTAAACCCGGCAGGGATTTTATCCTCCAAATAAACATTGGTTACATCTGAGGCAGTTTCATTCTGTATGGTTATGGTATAAGTAACCACATCACCCACAACTACCTCTTTTTTATTGGCGTCCTTGGTAACTTTAAGCAGTGAAGTAATGCCAACTTCACCCCCCACGCTATAAAAAGTGCTCGGACTATTTTGATTATTATACTGGGTGGTGATTTCCTCCGCACTCAACGCCCTGTTGTAGATGCGGACTTCGTCGATTGTGCCGTTGAATGGTCTGTTAAAGCCAGGACTATTACCTATTAATAAATTTGATGCACTGTCATTTGAAACTGTCCCAACTCCTTGAGTTTGTGTGACATAGGAGACTTCTACTCCGTTGATATATTCTCGTGGCATAAAGTTAGAATCAAAAGTAGCCACCACAAAACTCCATGCATTAGCAGGCAGAGTTTCTGTTGAGTATACTGCAGCTGTTGTAATGGACATTCCAACATCAAACCGAAGTTCATGAGTAGTAGTCTTTAAGTACCAATATTTGGGGGCTTTTTCAAATAGTCGAGGACTTACTTGTGCCGATGCTTGGGGATATATCCACATCGCATAAGTAAATGAGGTTAAATTGTTTATTGTAGTCGCAGCACCGACACCAACATAATCATCCACGCCGTCAAAACTTTGTCCTTTGGCTATTTGAGCGTCTGCTTCTATCGGCTCATTTGCCGCTTTTTTTGTTCCATTATTAGCGTTTGATGTGCTGTCCTTAATGTCTCCGCTTCCACCATCAATGTCTGTTTCCTGCAAGTGCTGAACTATTTTAATACTCGCGCTTCCGCCCTCATCCCAGGTGCCATTCATATTCCACTGGTCAGCAGCGGAAGCATTGCCATAATAAATGTAAATATCTGTGTTAGCAGTTGATGATAAAGAATCTACCTCAACCCAGGCAACCAGTTCGCCAGTAGTGTTTGTATACTTCTCGAGCTCATGGTCTAATTTTGTTCCTGAAGAATTAGTAAACAAAATATCCCCGCCATCGGATTGCCCCACATGTCCGCCATTAGCCGTGTCTTTCAAATCCGCGTCCGTAACGCTTACAAGAACAGCAAAATTAGTAAGAGTTGTTCCTACTTTGGTATAGTCAATAGTAATCTTCTTGCGGTAACCCCAATCAGAGTTGTACCACCCTGCCCAAGCCGTACCCACAAAACCTAGCACCAACCCAACCAGAGTTATTAACCCAACAAGCTTTTTATTCAACATACCCCGTGCAGTTCTTCGACCACTGTTTTATCAGCCAGACCTAAAATCTCTTTAATCGCTTTTGCTTTTCCCTTATTCATAAAATCTCCATTTTTTGTCCATTGCTTGTTTATGAAACTTTTCCTCCTGAAACTGGCTTAGGTCTTATGGGGAAGCTTTCTATCAGTAAATCGCCTTCCACAGGAACGGCAGAAATAAATCTGCTTTGAACCGAATTTGGTTGCCACTTTGCCTTTTCTTATAATATTCTTCCCTTTACAGGCAGGGCATCTTATATCGTCTCTTATCTCTAAGTGCCTCATAATCACCTTTTACCCTTTTTTGCTTTGTCATGCCAGAAAACGTACTATATTTACAAAAATAAAACCCCGCGCCTTTTGCGGGGTATCCCAAATAAAAAGCCTTGACATCTTTTGACGCCAAGGGCAAATTTATATCCTAATAAATTTTTACTTAGGGTGTTTCTTTGAGAGAGAGTAGAATTATTGCAGTTATGACGTTTTTCATCTAATAACTTTTCCCTATCTTACTCAAGCTTAAAGAATAGATTCTATGTCTTGCCAAATTTCAGGCATCTCTAAAACGCGAGCGAATTCTTTTACTATATTTTTTATATACTTTCTATTTACCTTGGTATGAATTTTGACGATCTCTCTAATATCTTCAATATCTCTAGGTCTATGAGCCACGGCTTTAAAAATTATCAAATCCTCTGGTGTAGGTAAATTAAACGTAATATTCGCTATTTTGAATCGTTTGCTTCTTTTTATAGCTTCTTTCTCAAAAGGTAAAAGGCCTAATGATAAATCCACGTTGATGCCTGTTTTAGTATGTTTAAGCAGTAAAACCCTGTTTTTTTTCGCAAATTCTACAGCATCTTTTATGCGCGCCTTAAAGCCGAGGCGCCTTGCAACCTTTAGAAGATTTGAGAGTTCTTTATCTTCAATCAATACTACCGCGTCTACATCGGCGGTAAATCGAGGCTTTCCCAGAAGGCTTGCGGCTACCCCTCCAATGAGCATCCATTGGCATCCGGTCTCCTCCAACAATCTCCTTAAAACAGCTAATGGCTCCAGTAAAGGCTTAAGTTCTGCCGGCTTTCTCATGAATTACCTCTCTTTAAAAATATCCATCTTGACCTTACTTTGCGCTTCTCTTGGTCTTCACTAAAATCCAACTGCATCCCCATCGCCAAGCGGACAATAGAGCTAAGCTGATAGAGCTTCTGGCGAATAGATAACTTGCGTAATTCATCATCTTGAAACTCATTTATCTTTGCCCACCTTCGTTTAAATTTTTTTACGGATTGCTGTTTCATTTATTTTACTAGCTTTTTTACTTCGTATTCGAAATATTTCTTTACATTCTCCCAATCTACTTTTTTTAACATCTTTGGCATTGTAGCCACTTCGGCATCTACAAAATAAACTAAACTCTTTTGAATATGAACAATGTTAGAAGCTAAGGTTCCATATTTACGGTCATAAACTGATAATATTTCATTTAAGGATATCCCCTTTTGGCAGATAAAATAAAGGTCTATAAAGTCTCTCTTAATTCCCCTTGTGCTAATAGCATCTATTTTCATCGCTGCGATATCTCGCAAATCAAGAATATTTATACCAAACAAAGATTTAAAAGGAAACAAAACAGGATATTTATATACGAAGACGCTAAACTTTACTTTTTCTAAAACTCCTAAAATAGTCCCCCAGCTTTGCCTATCTAATTTAAACTTACCTATATTTTTTAGCGAGCGGGTTAATTCCTTAGCATTAAATTCTTTGGGTGTAAAGAAATCTAAATCCACAGAAATCCTGTGCCCTATTTGTAAAGCACATGCTGTACCACCAGCTAAATAGGCGCTATCCAGCAAATGCGATTTGCCTAATATGGCCAATGCCTTCTTCGTATTTCCAAATAAGGTTTTTGTAAACATAGGACCTTCTTTCTATTAATATTAAAAATAAGTGCCCAAAAATTTGCGCTCTGCGGTGAAACACCGCGGTAATGAAGTAAAACATCCTCGATCTGATGTTTGGTAAAATTTCTTTTTATCCAACTAATCGCCTTTTCATCCCCATACTCAAGTAATCTTGTCAATACATCATAAGAATATGCTTTTGTATCTATCTTTTCAAACTCTACGTCCCAGAAATATTTTTCTAAAAATTTAGGCAGTTTTTTCATTAAATTAATTCATCTACCGTTACACCCAATGCCTTGGCTATCTTAGAAATGGTTTTTATACCGGGGTTTGGCGTAGAACCAGTCTCTATCTTTACAATGGTATTATAGGAAATATCCGCAAGGCGGGCTAATTTTTCCTGGGATAATTTCTTCTTAATTCTTCGGCGCTTAACCTCTACTGCAATCATCTACATTCTCCTTGCGCAAAAACGCACACTCGGCACTCCT
>JAGUUJ010000124.1 GCA_020063525.1 Candidatus Omnitrophota bacterium | reverse complement strand
TTAAAAAACTCCTATCCTGCCAGCCAATCGAAGCAGCGATTATTGCAAGCGTCGTTCCTCAGGCAACAAAACAGATAGAGAACACCCTTGGAAACCTAACAACTGTGAAAGCGCTCATTTTAGGCAGAGATATTATTGTCCCTATTAAAAACCGTTATCTTTATCCCAAACAGGTAGGTCAAGACAGACTAGTAAATGCTTATGCCGCTGTGAAAATGTATGGGGTTCCTGCAATAGTAGTAGATTTTGGCACAGCTATTACTTTTGATATAATTTCACAAAATAAAGAATATTTGGGAGGATTGATTCTTCCTGGTTTGGAAATCTCTCTGGATGCCCTGGCGCAAAACACAGCTCTTTTACCCAAAATAAAATTGGCTAAACCCAAAGGTTTAATCGGCCGCAATACCGCAAATAGTATTTTAAATGGTATAGTTTACGGCTTTAGCGCTCTTAGTGATGGATTAATTGATAAACTAAAATCCGAATTGAAAGATGTCCCTAAAGTTATTGCCACAGGCGGAAATATTAATTTTATGGCTAAATACTGCAGCAAATTTGATGCAATTGATATCAACCTTACCCTCAAAGGCTTAAATCTTATTTATAATACCCTCTAAACCATTTTCCAAACCCGCATCGGAAGCGGTTTCCAATGCGGGTTTGGAAGTCGGTTCATCTAGATTGTTCAGATCCTTCGGCTGTTGGCCTTAAGGATCAAGAAAAGTTTTTAGGTTAAAACTTTTCTTGACAAACACTACTTATAAATAGTATAATTATATTGGGGAGGTTAAGGATGAAAGACAAAATCTCTTATATTAAAGGTGAGCAAAGGAAGATAACAGAGTTTGTAACGAAGAATTTTAAGAAGTACTACTTAACCGGCGGCACAGCTTTATCGTTTTATTTTAAGCATAGATTTTCTGAAGATTTAGATTTTTTCTCTCAAAACTATAAGAAAGAGGAGTCTGAGGAGATTATGAATTTTATCTCTAAGCTAGCAGGCTTTAAATTTAAACTGGATGCAGAGCAAGATGATCCCAAATTAATCCCTATGAAGGTCTATTTTTTAGAACTTAAGAGAGAATGCGTTTTAAAGATAGATTTTGTTCAGGATTTCGTAAAGAATATCAAGAGAATAAAGAATGGGCTGCATTCTCTAGAAGATATCTATTATAGAAAAATATCAGCCGGCATAGGAATGGTTAAGAAAGAAGACTTAACTGGTAGAATAATCCATGCCGGCCGCCAGAGCGCAAAAGATTTATTTGACCTCTATTATTTATCAAAATACCATCAACCTCTATCGGAATTTTTGTTTGAGCATTTCTCTTACGATACAGCAGAAGCTCTTATTGTCTGGTACAGGGGATTTAACCGGATGGATTTAAAGGTTGGGCTTTTGGATTTAGTTCCTAAAGTCAACACTAATGAAGTAATAAGATATTTGGATAGCGAGATTTTAAAGAAGCTGCCAGAGAAACTAATCTAAAGGGTAAAAAAATGAAAACAAATTGGTTGTGGGATAGTCATATCAAAGAGAATATAGCAAGAAAAATCTTAAAGGATGAGGATAATCCTAAATTTGTCATCTACGCAGAAAAACTTTTTTCCCGGCTTAATGATCCTAAGACGGTGTTTAGTATTATTGATAAGGTGGTTTTCTGTAAAAAGTGGCCAAGTATAAAAAAACGGATGAGAAAAGATCGTTGGCTTAGAGATAGGGTGCTTTTCTGGCAGACAATATATGAACGGGTTCATGAAAGCTTAAAAGAACAAGGGATTAAACTTAGGGAGCCTCAGGATGTGAAGATTCCACCAGAGAGAATGGAGCTAGCACAACAGATTAGGGACATACGCGTAAAATTAGGATATACCCAAAAGGATATAGCCAGAAAACTGGGGGTAATTCAGCAGTACATTTCTAGAATTGAGAATGGCCATGAAAATGTTACTGTAGATACTGCAAAACGAATCGCGGATGTTTTAGGGAAAAGTTTAATTATTAAGTTCAGTTAGATGAACTATACATCTACCCTAAAAAATCTCCCGTAGTAACGCAAGCCAGAGGGCTTTTTGGGGCATTGTGGAGGCTGACCGACACCACCGCACCACAGGCCCCCATAGGCGGGGCAATAGCCAAAGCCACAGAGAAAGGAAAAAATAAGATGAGTAGATTCGGATGTATCAAAGATAAGTTTGACGAGAGAGATTATTTAATGCGGGCGTATCTGCCACCAGTAAAGTTACCTAAGAAGATTGATTATACTAAAGAGATGTCGCCAGTAAGGGATCAACAGACCGAAGGAACCTGCGTAGGATTTGCAGTAGCAGTGGGGATGAAGGAGTATCAGGAATTTCTGGATTATGAAAAATTAGTGGAGCTTTCCCCGCGTTTTGTTTACGCGGAAGCTAAAAAGATCGATGGTGTGCCTGGATTAGAAGGGACCACTATTCGCGCAGCCATCAAAGTACTCAAAAAGCTGGGTGTCTGCCAGGAGAAATTCTGGCCATACAAACCACACCAGAAAGATAAGCCTAAAGAGAGCGCTTTTAGTAACGCCAAAAAGTTTTGCATTCTGACTTATGCGCGCATACTTAATTTAGATGAGCTGCGTATGAGCTTAGCGACAAAAGGACCGGCGGTCTTAGGAATCCAAGTCTTTAAAGGGATGCTTAAGACTAAAACCGGAATTGTGCCTTTACCTAAGAAAGGTGAGAGAAGTTTAGGCGGCCATGCCATTTGCGCTGTAGGTTACGACGACGAAAAGGAATTAGTCAAGTTTAAAAATTCTTGGTCTAGTAAATGGGGAGATAAAGGGTTCGGATACATATCCTATACTTACATTGAG
>JAGUUJ010000117.1 GCA_020063525.1 Candidatus Omnitrophota bacterium | reverse complement strand
GCCCCTCCTGTCCCACGCCTAAAACAGCGGGGATGATTGCGGGTTGGCGTAATCAATCCTTATCATCCTTGCTGGCACTTTGTGGTGTAGGCAGGAAAAGAAAGGCGTGCTTTCTCTGCTAATTTTTGTTGTGTCCAATTACGTTCCGCATCTATAATCCTTTAAGCCTCTTAGAAAGCATTTTTTTCAAAGTTAAAAACCATACCAATAATTTACCAACGGTTTTGCATTCTCTGTTTTATCGATAACGATATTTTTAAGCCGGGTATATTCTAAGAGCCCTTCTCTGCCTAATTCTTTACCAAAACCACTTTGTTTAAAGCCTCCGTAGGGAACTTCATTATAAAACATACCATAGGTATTAATCCAAATTATACCAGCATTAATCTTGTTCGCTAAATCTAACGCTTTAGATGTATCCTTTATCCAAATTGAAGCGGCAAGGGCAAAATCACTTTGATTGGCCAACTCAATTGCTTCCTCAAGATGAGAGAATTTATTAACACAAACTACCGGCCCAAAAACTTCTTTCTGAAAAATCTGCATTGATGGTTTAATTTCAGTAAATAATGTGGGTTCAAAGAAAAAGCCATTTTTTAGACTGGGGTCATTAGGAATTTTACCCCCATAAAGTAATTTTGCTCCTTCGGTTTTTGCCTTTTCCACATAAGCCATAACTTTTCGACGTTGCTCATCAGAAATCAAAGGTCCCATCTGGGTTTCATAATTTAATCCGTTTCCTAATTTAATGCGTTTCGTCTTAGTGAGGAAATCTTCTAGAAATTTATCATATATATTATCCTCAACAAGAATGCGGGAGATCGCTGTGCACATCTGCCCCTGATTTAAAAATATGGAGCACAAAGAGCCATTTACTGCTAATTCCAAATCTGCATCTTTCAAGATAATACTGGCGGATTTTCCGCCTAATTCCATAATTAATTTTTTAACATTTCTAGCTGAATATTCTAAAATTCTCTTACCAACACTGTTACTTCCGGTAAAAGAAATCATATCCACTCTTTTATCTGAACAGAGAGCCTCACCAATACTATCGCCGCTTCCTGTAATAATATTAACCACTCCTTTGGGTTGCCCTACTGTATCAATAATCTTGCCTAATTCTAAAGCGGTGAGGGGAGTTAAGCTCGAAGGTTTTAAAATAACGGTATTACCGCAGGCCAAAGCCTGAGCCATCTTCCAAGCAGCAATCAAAAGAGGATAATTCCAAGGAACAATTAAAACCACGACACCTTGCGGCTGGCGCAGAAGCCGGCTTTGGGCACTTTCTAATTCTAATGTTTCATCTTTTAAATATTTTTCTAAATTATTGGCGAAATATTCAAAGGTTTTCGCGGCAGAGGGAATATCCATAAAGGTAGTCTCTTTAATCGGCTTTCCGGTGTTAAGTGTCTCGAGTTTTGCTAATTCTTGAGTCTTATTCAGAATTCCTTGAGATATTTTTAAAAGAAAATTTTTACGTTCAGATAGAGAAATATCTCTCCACGTGCCATTATCAAAGGCTTGACGCGCAGCATTTATCGCTGCCTCTACCTCATTTTCCTCTGCCACTGAAACCTGCGCAAAACTTTTGCCTGTGGCAGGATTAATTATATCGCTCTTCTTTGAAGAATCTCTAAATTCACCATTAATATATAAAGGATAATATAGCGTCATTTAATCTTTACTTGTTTAAACAATTCGAATAAACGACTAAACGGCACATACCAACGCGACAGTTTTCCCAACTCACCCTTCAGTTTCATCTTACCTTGCATCGTGGCTACAAAAGGCTCCAGTTTCCCCAAGAATACTAACTCCCATACTTCGCTAGAAGCAGAAATTACAAAAGGTGCGTTGTTATCAGAATCTAACCCGGTGATTCTACCTTTTTCAAAAGTAAATTTATAGCAGGTATTCTGGCCGTCAAGTTTTATTGTCAATTGCAAAGTTAAATCCAATTCTTGGCCTTTTTTGGCGATGTATTCATCCTTATTTACCAAATCCACGATAGCCTGAATATGCTCTTGCGAAAACATAGTATAGACCTTTTCATTACGTAAAGTTTCTTTTAGTTCTTTATCTAAATTATCTAGTATTTCTTTTTTAAATAATCTCGCAGTAACACAGGTTCTCACTGCTTCTTCTAGAGTTTCAATCAAGTATAAGGCATCTTTAAAGTTATCTCCCACAGCCACTATTCCGTGATTTTTCAGCACTACCAAATTACTCGACCTTAAAGCCTCGATGACTAATTCAGGTCTGGTGACACTAGGGGTATCTTGAGCTATAACAGGAATATTTCCTAAATAAAGCTTAGTCTCAAAAGTAAGGGCT
>JAGUUJ010000040.1 GCA_020063525.1 Candidatus Omnitrophota bacterium | reverse complement strand
TGATGAAACTATCCCTATCTGGATTGCGGATTATGTTTTAATGGAATACGGAACAGGCGCAATTATGGCAGTGCCTACTCATGACCAGCGTGATTTCCTATTTGCTAAAGAGCATAATTTACCTATAAGAATCGCGATTAAAGAACTTGCGAACTTGCGAACTTGCGAATCCCAAGAACTGACTGAAGCCTATGAAGGCGATGGAATACAGGTTAACTCCGGGCAGTTCAACGGGTTGCCTAACCAGGAAGCTAAAATAAAGATTGCTGAATGGATGGAGAAGGAAGGGATTGGGAAAATCCAGACTCATTGGCGCCTCAGGGATTGGCTCATTTCGCGCCAACGTTATTGGGGAACCCCCATACCAATTATATATTGTCAAAAATGCGGAACTCTCCCTGTGCCTTATGAAGATTTGCCGGTAGAATTACCTAAAGACGCGCCTTTTACGGGAAAAGGCGGAAGCCCTTTAGGCAAAGTTAGTGAATTTGTGAATGTGCCTTGCCCTAAATGTAAATCTTCTGCTCGACGCGAGACTGATACTATGGCGACATTCTTTGATTCCTCCTGGTATTTCTTAAGATTTTGTTCGCCTGAATTTGATAAAGAACCTTTTAATAAAGAAGAAACCGAATACTGGATGCCGGTTGACCAATATATCGGCGGTATTGAGCATGCGATTCTGCACTTATTATATTCGCGTTTCTTTACTAAATTTTTCAAAGACTTGGGAATGTTGGATTTTTCCGCCAAAAATCTTGGCGGACCCGCCAATCTTGGTGGCGGGGATGAGCCGTTCCAGAAGCTCCTTACGCAGGGCATGGTCTTAAAAGACGGGGAGGTCATGTCTAAATCACGCGGGAATATCGTTGACCCGGATTCTATTATTAAGAAACACGGGACTGATACTTTAAGATTATACATATTATTTGCTGCGCCACCGGAAGTAGAAATGGAATGGTCTGAGCGCGGTATTGAAGGCGCATTCAGATTCTTAAATCGGGTTTGGCGTTTACTCGAGCACCTAAAACAAAAATCCCAAGCACGAACTCTCAGCCCTGAATTGCAAAAAAAGATGCACCGCACGATTAAAGAAGTTGCGCAGGACTTGGAGAATTTTAAGTTTAATACTGGAATCTCTGCAATTATGGAATTAGTGAATGAGATTTACCAGAGTCTTAATACAGATATAACCGCAGCAGTGAAGACAGTAATCTTGTTAGTTGCGCCTTTTGCGCCTCATCTTGCAGAAGAGATGTGGCAGATGATGGGCAATAAAGAAAGCGTATTAAAGGCACAGTGGCCTAAATATGAAGAGCGGTTCCTGGAGGAAGAGGTTATTACTATTGTTGTTCAAGTAAACGGAAAATTACGCTCTAAGGTTGATGTACCCGCCGATATAAATGAGGATAAATTAAAGGAATTGGTGCTCGCCGACGAGAAATTAAAACCCTGGATTAAGGGCTCTCCTATCAAAAACTTCGTTATCGTTCCCAAAAAACTCGTCAACATCGTTATATAAATTCCCTGTTAGATTTTTCCTCCTTATACGTCTATTATAATAGGAAGGAGGTTTTCTATGCTTAATCTCACCCCACAGGAACGACGGGTTATTTTGTTTTTAATCAGCGTGGCTTTATTGGGCTTGGGTATAAATTTTGCTTTGAAAGTTAATTCCCACATCACAAAGTTTATTCGAGTAGATAATCATATTACCAAAATAAATATAAATCAGGCAAACCTCCAAGACCTGTTGAGCACTTCGGGTATCTCGCCTAAATTAGCAAAGAATATAGTGGCATACCGAAATACCAAAGGCGCATTTAGAGATATTGAAGAATTAAAGGAGCTAAAAGGCATCGGTGATTATAGGTATGAGAAATTAAAAGATTTATTCTTTGTTGAGTAAGGCAATGAAGAGACCGCTGGTAATATTCGCACTTATCTTTTGTTTAGGAGTATTTGTTGCGCCTCAGATAAAAGTTCCTTTTCTGTTAATTTATATTTTTGCGCTGATATCTCTGTCTCTCGGTTCCCTATCATTTAAAAAAGGATTGAGATTTGATGTATTTTTATGCTGTCTTGTTTTCTTCTTTGCCGCGGCTTTATGGAAAAATACTCAAATATTACCCCGATGTCATATCTCTAGATTTGTTTCATATAAAAATAATTGCCTGTATGCGATAAAAGGATTTATTGATAGCCAGCCTTCATTTAAAAATAATAAGACTTCTTTTATATTTAAGGCTGAAGAAATACAATTTACTGATTCAAGATACGCTACCTGCGGCAATA
>JAGUUJ010000039.1 GCA_020063525.1 Candidatus Omnitrophota bacterium | reverse complement strand
TATATTTGATAAACTTTACGATGCTGATATAAGGTTTATTCTGACGCGCCATGAGCAAGGTGCAGCGCACGCTGCTGATGGCTATGCCCGGGCAACCGGGAAGGTTGGGGTGTGTCTGGCTACCTCTGGTCCTGGAGCAACTAATTTAACTACCGGTATTGCCAATGCCTATATGGATTCTATCCCTATTGTTGCCCTTACAGGCCAGGTAAAAACTTTCTTAATTGGTAATGATGCTTTTCAGGAAGCAGATGTTACAGGTATTACCCGCCCGATAACTAAACACAATTATTTAGTCAAGGATGTAAAGGATTTAGCGCGAATTATAAGAGAGGCATTTCATATTGCTTCAACTGGCCGTCCGGGTCCGGTCTTAATCGATATTCCGGTTGATGTCCAGCAAAAAGATATAGAATTCATCTGGCCAGAGGAAGTAGATATCCGTGGTTATAAACCCACTTATTTTGGTCATCCCGGTCAGATTAAAAAAGCGGTAAAGCTAATTGCTTCTTCTCGTAGACCCATTATCTATGCTGGTGGTGGAGTCATTACGTCAGGTGCGCATCAGGAATTAAAAGAGTTAACGGAAAAAATTCAGGCACCGGTAACTATGACACTTATGGGTTTAGGTGGTTTTCCTGGGACGCACGAACTTTCTTTAGGGATGCTCGGTATGCACGGAACGGCCTTCGCAAATCATGCGATTATGGAGTCGGATTTGATTATTGCTTGTGGCGCGCGTTTTGATGACCGGGTTACCGGCAGGCTTGATGCCTTTGCACCGCATGCCAAGATTATACACATTGATATTGACCCCGCTTCCATTAGCAAAAATGTAAGAGTAGATATTCCCATCGTAGGGGATGCTAAGAATATTCTGGGGCAATTATTGGAAGAGATAAAAAAAGTCCCTGATACATCAGATTGGCGCAAGACCATTGAGTCCTGGAAGAAAAACCATCCTTTGCAATATAAAGATGACGGTAAAATTAAACCACAATACGTTATTGAGCAAATTTACGAAGCTACTGGCGGAGAAGCCATTATTACTACCGAGGTCGGTCAAAACCAGATGTGGGCATGCCAATGGTATAAATATATTCATCCGCGCACATTTATATCAAGCGGCGGATTAGGCACAATGGGTTTTGGTTTTCCTGCCGCAATGGGCGCTAAAATTGGTTGTCCTGAAAAAATAGTTTTTGATATTGCAGGTGACGGTTCAATCCAGATGAATATCCAGGAATTAGCTACATGCGTATGTAACAAAATAAATGTTAAGGTAGCCATATTAAATAACGGATATTTAGGCATGGTCAGGCAATGGCAGGAGTTATTTTATAAAAAGCGTTATTCTTATACCACGCTCTATAATCCGGATTTTGTGAAATTAGCAGACAGTTACGGTGCGCTAGGTTTACGGGCTACAAAAAATGAAGAAGTGCGGCCGGCAATTAAGAAAGCCCTCTCTGTAGATAACACTGTATTTATTGATTTTCATATCGAGCCGGAAGAGAATGTTTTTCCGATGGTGCCAGCAGGCGAAGCTATCAATCGCATGATTGGGGGGATGGCTTAATGAGGCATACAATTTCCGTTTTAGTGGAAAATAAGCCGGGTGTCCTGGCGCGCATCGCCGGTTTATTTAGCGCGCGGGGTTATAATATCGCCTCTTTAGCAGTCAGCGAAACATTGGACCCGACTGTCTCTTATATGACAATGGTGGTAGAAGCAGAGGATGAGAAAATACTGGAGCAGATTAAAAAACAACTAAACAAACTTATAGATGTGATCACGGTTACAGACTTTACTAAAAAAGAACACATCGATAGAGAACTTATTTTAGTAAAGGTTGAATATTCGGCAAAGGAAAAAACTAAATTAGAAGGTATTTTAAATAAATATACAGCTAAAATAATTCAACGTAAGGGCAATGTTACGATTATTGAAGCGGTGGATGAACAGGAAAAGATAAAGCAATTGCTTCAGGACTTGGGCCGATTTGGGATTAAAGAGTTAGTCAGGACAGGTAGAGTTGCAATGACGTATTAAATCAGTAACTAGTAAGTCCGTAACTAGTAACTTGTAATGAATATATAAATTTTGGCGCTTTAAAAAATTACTAGTTACGAGTTACTAATTTACGAGTTACGAAAAAAGGAGTAAATATGGCTAAGATTTATTATGATCAGGACGCAGATTTAGGGCTTTTAAAAGATAAGACAATCGCGATTATTGGTTATGGTATTCAGGGCCGCGGTCAGGCATTGTGCCTGCGTGATTCAGGTTGTAAAATAGTTATTTCAGAACTCGAGGGTATCCCAAATTACGAACAGGGAAAATTAGACGGATTTACTCCTATTCCAGCAGATGAGGCAGCTAAAGTTGCGGATATTATTCAGATTTTAACCCAGGACCATGTCCAGGCAAAAGTATATAGAGAAGCCATTAAGCCGAATTTAACAAAAGGAAAGGCATTATGTTTTTCCCACGGTTTCAATATCCATTTTAAACAGATAAAACCGCCTAAAAAGGTAGATGTATTTATGGTCGCGCCTAAAGGTCCGGGTGCTTTAGTCAGGAAGATGTACGAAGAAGGTAAAGGAGTGCCTTCTTTAGTAGCAGTATTCCAGGATGCCACAGGAGAAGCCTTGAAGTTAGCTTTAGCTTATGCCAAAGCATTAGGCGCAACCAAGGCAGGAGTTATTGAGACCACATTCAAAGAAGAAACAGAAACAGATCTTTTTGGCGAACAGACGGTTCTTTGCGGCGGAGTAACCGAATTAATCAAAGCCGGCTTTGATACCTTAATTGAAGCAGGGTATCAACCTGAGATTGCCTATTTTGAGGTATTGCATGAGCTGAAGCTCATTACCGATCTTATACAGGAGACAGGGATATCGGGCATGCGCCGCAGGGTCTCTAACACTGCCTGCTACGGGGATTTAACCAGAGGTAAAAGAATAATTACAGAGAGAACCCGAAAAGAAATGCGTAAAATTTTAAAAGAAATCCAGAAAGGTAAATTCGCCAGAGAATGGATTAAAGAGAATGAAACAGGCCGGCCGAATTTTAATAGATTGTTAAAAGAAGGAGACGAGCATCCTATAGAAAAAGTTGGGCAACAGTTGAGAGAAATGATGCCGTGGATGAAGAAGTAGAAAAAGAAGAGCATGACTGCCGATTTACAAAAAGATATAAAATATTGGCTGGATATTGCAGATTACGACATTAAGACTGCTGTGGCTATGCTAAAAACAGGCAGATATTTGTACGTTTTGGTTACCTGTCAGCAAGCCGTTGAGAAGATATTGAAGGCACTTGTTACGATAAAAACAAAAGAGTTTCCGCCGCGCACTCACAATCTTCTAAAATTAGTAGGGATTGTTGGGCTAAATCTTACCGAAGAAGATAAACTATTTCTGGAGAAACTGGGTTATTATTATCTTGAGACCAGATACCCGGAAACAGTCGCAAAAATCAGTAAAGAAATTAATCATAAAATTGCTAAAGAGTATTTCGAAAAAAGCAATAAAATTATTAAATGTCTAAAGCAAAAAATAAAATAGATAAAATTATATTCAAGGCGTTAAATTATCTTAAAGAGGACTTCGATATAAAAGAGGTTGTTTTATTTGGTTCGCAAATTACCGGCAAAGCCGATAAATTTAGCGATGTGGATTTAGCGGTCATATCCCCTGATTTCAAAAAAAAACGATTCGATGATTTAATGACTATTTTTGCTAAAATATCACTCCTTTGCGATAGCGCAATTGAGATCCACCCTTATTTACCCGAGGATCTTAAAGAAGCGCGGCCGACCAATTTTTTAGGGCAAATATTAAAGACAGGTAAAGTTATTTATAAGGCATAATTTGGAAAGATGAAGGAATAAACATGTTCAAAAAGATACCACACCTTTTCTTGATAACTACTGTATCTATGCTGTTTATTTTGCCTTTTGCTCAGGCTCAAGCAGAAACTAAAAATCCTTTGACTTATGAAAATAAGGAATTAGGAGTAAAAATAACCGGCCCCGAAGGTTGGCATATTACTAAAACAATACAGCTCGCTCGTTATCAGGTAACAGAACCTGTTTGTTTAGTAACATTTAGCATATCTCTCCCGTCGGTATCAAGCGAATGTTTCATATCTTTGAATGTTAAACCACTACAACTTTCAGAATTTAAAACACCGATGGATATCGCCAACGCTGCAATTCAAGGTTTGCGGTTTAAGGAATTTACCTTTAAAGTAATAAAAAATCCTACGACAGTTACACAGCATAATCAAGAAGGTGTAAATTATATGTATAGTTTTAAAACTTCTTATGATATGAAAAGCTCAAATTACATCTTTATAAAAGACAATATCGAATATGGCCTTTATTTTCAAGATAGAGCAGAAAGTTTTGATGAAAATTTAAAGATATTCGAGGCAACAGCTAACTCATTAGTACTAAAATAGATTATGTCAGACAAAATAATTATATTTGATACTACTTTGCGCGATGGAGAGCAGGCGCCAGGGGCTTCTTTAAACCAGAGGGAGAAATTAGAAGTTGCCAGTGCACTCACTCACTTAGGCGTAGATATAATTGAAGCAGGGTTTCCCATCTCTTCAAAAGGGGATTTTGAGGCAGTCAAAGCAATTGCCAAGTCCATAAAAGGCCCGGTTATCTGCGGCTTGGCCCGGGCAATCAAGAAGGATATCGACGCTGCTTATCAAGCAGTAAAATTTTCCAAGGGACCGCGTATACATGTATTCCTGGCAACTTCTAAGATACATATGAAATATAAATTAAAGAAGGCAGAGGATGAAATCTTGCGCTTGGCAGTTGAGGCGGTAAAATACGCTAAAAAATATTGTTCAAATATAGAATTTTCTCCTGAGGATGCCTCCCGTAGTGAAAGAGAATTTTTATTTAAAGTGGTGGAAGCAGTGATTAATGCCGGTGCAACTACAGTGAATATTCCTGATACTGTGGGTTATGCTGAACCGGAAGAATTCGGCAGTTTAATCAAGGCGATTAAAGAAAATGTTCCCAATATCCATAAAGCCATAATTTCAGTCCACTGTCATAATGATTTGGGCTTAGCAGTAGCAAATTCTTTAGAGGCAGTAAAGAATGGTGCGCGTCAGGTTGAGTGCACTATTAATGGCATAGGTGAACGTGCAGGTAACGCCTCCCTGGAAGAAATTGTCATGGCCTTGGACACAAGAGGCGATATCTTTGGTAATTTAAAAATAGACATAAAGAAAAATCAGATTTATAAGGCATCGCGTTTAGTAAGTAAACTCACCGGATTCGTCATCGCGCCCAATAAGGCAATTGTCGGCACAAATGCATTTAGGCACGAAGCAGGAATACATCAAGACGGTATTTTAAAAGAGCGCTCTACTTATGAAATTATCAAACCGCAGGATGTGGGTTTTTACGGCGTAGGCTTGGTTTTAGGCAAACATTCGGGCCGGCACGCATTTAGCGAGCGGCTTAAACAATTGGGCTTCCATTTAACCGCGCAGCAACTCAATAAAGCCTTTGTGCGTTTTAAACAGCTTGCCGATAAAAAGAAGAATATCTTTGATGATGACCTTATGGCCATAGTTGAGGATGAGATAAGAGCGATTAAGCCTCTGTGGCAATTAGATAGTTTTGTGGTTAACTCGGGTACGCAGATTACGCCCACAGCAACCGTAAGATTAAAAAAGAAAGGTAAAATTCTTGCTGTCTCTTCCGCAGGGGACGGCCCGGTTGACGCCTGTTTTAAAGCCATAGATAAAATTACAAATATAAAGGTCAAACTTCAAGATTACCGCTTAGAAGCAGTTACCTCAGGTAAAGATGCGCTGGGCGAAGTTAATCTTAAATTAGACCTGAAAGGTAAGATTGCTTCCGGCAGAGGTTCTAGCACTGATATAATCGAATCTTCAGTAAGGGCATACATAGACGCCATCAATAAAATAGAGTCTAAATGACCCCCCCAAAAATCTACGGTTTAATCGGCTATCCGGTTAAACACAGCCTCTCACCTTATATGCACAATGCTGCATTTAAAGCTCTAGGCATAAATGCCGAATATAAACTTTTTGAGAAAAGACCAGAGGAATTAGGATATTTTCTGCATTCCCTATCAAAAGAAAATATATACGGTTTAAATGTGACGATACCATACAAAGAAGTAGTGTTAAAATATTTACAATGGAAGTCGCCCGAAGTAAAGTTTACTGATGCAGTAAATGTAATAATAGTTAAAGATAAAAATTATCTTGAGGGATGGAATACCGACGGAATAGGATTCCATAGACACTTAACCATGGATTTGAAATTTAACCCTTTAGGTAAGTCTGTTGTTGTGCTTGGGGCGGGAGGAGCTGCTAAGGCAATAATAAATCAGTTGGCTAGGCACCGGGCAAAAAACATAACCATCTACGATATAGACAATGATAAGAGTTTAAACTTAACGGCTAAGATAAATAAAGAATTTCCAAAATGTAATGCCATAGCTTCAGATTCTATAGAGAAACTCGCTCTAAAAAATGCGGATTTGCTTATAAATGCTACCCCAATCGGCATGAAAGGGGATGATCCCTGTTTGGTTGATCCAGATTCATTGCATCCTAGCCTTTTGGTGTACGATCTAATTTATAATCCTCCTGAGACTAAAATTTTAAAACTCGCAAAACAGAAAGGCGCGCCAATTTCCAACGGCTTAGGCATGCTCCTGTATCAGGGAGTGCGCTCCTTTGAATTATGGACAGGACAGAAAGCGCCTGTTGAAGTAATGCGTAAGGCTCTGAGAGAGGCTACGAGAAAATGCTCGGAAAAATATTAGTTTTTATCTTTGGTTCTATTGTCGGTAGTTTCTTAAATGTATGTATCCACAGGATGCCGTTGGGTGAATCTGTTGTCTGGCCGCACTCCCATTGCCCTAAATGCAAAAAGAAAATCCCTACTTATGACAATATACCATTTTTAAGCTATATCGCCTTAAAAGGAAAATGCCGTTTTTGTAAGGGGAAAATATCATTGAGGTATCCTTTGGTCGAATTAGTGACGGCGCTTGTGTTCTTAGCGGTTTTTAACCGCTATAGACTAAGTTACGATTTTTTTGTTTTTTGTCTTTTTATTTGCGGTTTAATCATTGCCACATTTGTAGATATCCAGCACCGCATTATCCCCGATGAAATTTCTGTCGGCGGTATTATCTTTGGATTCATATTAACCGCGATTAAAGGTTTTAACTTAAGGCCCGTAAGCTACGACACAAGACCCATGTTTGACTCTTTACTCGGTATCATCGTCGGCGGCGGGATTATCTATTTAACCGGCAAGCTCTTTGATTTGGTTTACTTTAAGCTCCTTAAACGGCCTCCTATCCAGGGAGAAACCGAATCTATGGGTGGTGGCGATGTAAAACTATTGGCTATGATCGGAGCATTCTTAGGTTGGCAGAAAGTAATATTTGTTTTTTTCCTTGCTCCTTTCCTTGGAGCGGTTGTCGGCACGATAAATCTTCTGACAAAAAAAGACCACACCATACCTTACGGCCCATTCTTATCTTTCGCAACTATTTTCTCCATATTCTGGATGGATAAAATAATCCGTCTCATTTTCCCCTATTAGATGAGCCCCGTTAGAAATAAAAATTATAAAAACGGATTATTTGCTTTAAGAAAAAATAGAAAGTGCTATAATGAATAAAAAAGAGTTCAAGGTAGCTATAATCCGTAAACCATAAGCTTTAATTAAGAGAGAAAAATGATCTGGATGTTAGGGATATCGTTTTTATTTTTGTCCATAATTATTGTTACTATTGTCTTGAAGATTTCTGCTCAGGTTAATGAGCGGTTGAATCAGATGAATCAGTCTCTATTAGAGGCCAATAAAATCATCGGGCAAAATTTAGGCTCAGCTACCACTGTATTCGGCAATGTCAAAGAACAGCTGGGCAAACTAGAAAAGACAAATCAGCAGATTGTTGAGATTAGCAGGGATATTTCCAGCCTCCAGGAACTCCTGCGTGCACCAAAATTTAGAGGCTCAATGGGTGAAACACTTCTGGAGAATTTATTATCGCAGGTTTTGCCTTGTGACCATTACCAGATGCAGTATCGCTTTAAGTCAACCGATGCTGTAGACGCTATAATTCGCATAGGCGAACGCCTGGTTCCTGTTGACGCAAAGTTTACTTTAGAGAATTTTCAGAAGATGTTAGATGCCCAGGATGAGCAGCTAAAGAACACCCACCGTAAGAAATTTATCCAGGATGTAAAGAACAGGATCGATGAAATTGCCGCAAAGTATATTCTGCCGCAGGAGAATACCTATGATTTTGCGCTGATGTATATCCCGGCTGAGAATGTATATTATGAAACAATTATTAAAGAAGACCTTTTTTCTTACAGTATGTCAAAGAAGGTTATTCCTGTTTCACCGAATACGTTTTATGCTTACTTACAGGTAATTTGCTTAGGGCTAAAGGGTTTAAAAATAGAAGAGAATGCGAAAAACATATTAAAAAATTTAATGACGCTTACAGTTGAGATCAACAAGTTCAAGGATGATTTTGACATTTTAGGTAAGCATCTAAGTGGTGCCAGCGCTAAATTTGAGGATAGCCAAAAGAAGTTGGATAGATTTTCCGAGCGGCTGACAAATATCCAGGATACCAAGCAAATAGAAACCAAGTAAGTCTTTAAAGTTATGAGTGAAGAAGTAAAAAATCCGGGGCTGGCAGCGGTCCTCTCTTTTGTTTTTAATGGCTTAGGCCAGCTCTACAACGGCCAGCTCATTAAAGGATTAGCAATTATCTTTATTTCTACATTAAATATGCTTATTTTTATGGCAGGCAGCATACTCATTGGTTTCTGGGTTTTAAACAAAGTTGTATTCGCAGGGCAGTTAGTCTGGGGTGTTGCGTTGTTTTGTATAGGTTTATTTTTTATTTGCGCATTAGGAATATATAGCATCTTGGATGCCTATCGGGTTTCCGCTAAGAAGTGATTTTAAATATTCGTGTCTATCCCTAAGGCAAGCAGGAATTTAATTAAAAAAGAAAATAGTTATTTCAAAGCATATCTCACCCAACCTGCACACAATGGTCTTGCCAATAAACAATTAATAGAGTTATTAGCCGGGCACCTTAAAGTAAGAAAATATCAAATTAAGATTATTAAAGGCGAGAAGTCAAGAAATAAGGTGATTGGAATTGATACTACAGTCGACGCCGGTAAAAAATAGAAAATATTATCTATTCGAAAATTTTCCTAATCTAAATTTGCTTTGCGCATTCAGTACACGCATTTTAGGAAATATGTCTTTATTTTACGGCAATGCTGGGGATGCATTAGAGAACCGTAAAAATTTTTTGGTAAGCTTGGGAATAGATTACCAAAATTTAGTATGCGCAAAACAGGTTCATGGGAGTCTGACCAGATATATCCGAGAGATTGACTCAGGGAAAGGAGCCTTATCTTACGATAATGCTATCTCTGATACAGACGCCCTTATAACAGATAGGAAAAATGTGCCTTTGTCTATATTTACTGCCGATTGTCTATCAGTATTTTTGTATGCTCCTAAAACTCCCAGTATAGGATTAGTCCATGCGGGTTGGCGTAGCAGCAAAGAAAACTTCATGGTCAAGGCCGTCCAATTGATGCAGGAGAAGTTTAATGCCAAAGTAGAGGATTTATATGCAGGTTTTGGCCCGGCAATAAGAGGATGCTGCTTTGAGGTGGGGGGAGAATTTACTGATTTTTTTACTCCTGAATACTTGATTAAACGAGATGGCCGTTATTATTTAGATTTAGCTGGGATTAATAAAAAACAACTTTTAGCTGGAGGTGTTCAAGATAAAAATATCTTTGACTCTAAGATTTGCACCTCCTGTCGTAGCGAAGAATTCTTTTCTTATCGTAAAGAAGGGATTGGCTGCGGCAGGATGATGTCAATAATGATGTTAAGATGATTCCTGAGAAGGTCAGAAATTATATAAAGAATAACTTTAAAGAAGGAAAAGTAGCTTGCTTAACTGGCGCAGGTATCTCTGCTGAAAGCGGCATACCTACGTTTAGAGGTAAGGGTGGATTATGGGAGAGATACGACCCCGAGGTTTACGCTAACACTTCAGGCTTAATTTCAACCTTAAGAACACATCCCCAAGATTTAGCAAACTTCATTGTAGATTTTTATTCTCTACTTCTTAAGGCTCATCCCAATCCTGCGCATCGCGCCCTTGCTATCCTGGAAAAAGAAAATATATTAAGTAGCACGATTACTCAGAATATAGATGGTCTACATAGGCAGGCAGGAAGCCAAAATGTTATTGAACTGCACGGCAATGCGTTCAGAATAAGGTGTACACAATGTTCTAACACAGTCGTCTTTGAAAAGGATAAATTAAGAGAGATGCTCGAGTTATTTAAGATAAATAAGGATTCATATATTAAAATATTAAAGGTTTTAAGCCGTTATTTCCCTCGTTGCGCAACCTGCGGTTTGCGATACCGTATTGATATTGTCTTATTCGGTGAAATATTACCTCAGGATGAATTATCTCGCGCCTATAAACACCTAAATAATTGTGACGTGCTTTTGCTTATAGGTAGCTCTTTGCTTGTGTATCCAGCAGCAGGCCTGCCTCTATACGCCAAAGAAAAAGGCGCTAAGATAATCGAGGTAAATAACGAGCCTTCTGCATTATCAGGTTTATGCGATTATATAATTACTGGCCGGGCAAGCGAGGTTTTACCTGAAATTTTAGGTGTGCTGGGATATGCCTAAATATTGTTTAGAATTTATTTTAAATATGCAAACTGTATCGCTGGAAACCCTGAGGAATTCTATAGTAGAATTTGGAGAGGATTTAGAGATTTTTCAACTGCCACAGGATAACGATGTTAAGGCCAGGGATTTTAGAATACGCATATATACCGAAGACCCCACAATTATATTTGATACCTGCGCCCAGTTTGGACGGTTAAAATCCATAAAGGTTGACGAGAGGTATGACAAAGGAGGCGTGTAGATGGCAAAGGCATTAGTTATCTATTATTCTCGAACGGGTAATACCAAAAAGATGGCAGAGTCTGTTGCTGAAGGTATAAAAAATGAGGGAATGGAAGTAGTTATAAAAGAGGCCAAAGATGTAGATGCTGATGAACTATTAAATTATGATGCAATAGCTATTGGCTCGCCTACTTATTACGGATCCATGGCTTCCGAGATTAAAAACCTATTGGATGAGTCAGTAAAATTCCACGGTAAACTTGAGGGTAAGATTGGCGCTGCCTTTGCCTCTTCTGCTAATGTGGGCGGCGGTAATGAGACGACGATTTTAGATATCTTGAACGCCATGCTCATTCATGGTATGATTATTCAAGGTGACCCGCAGGGAGACCATTATGGTGCAGTAGCCATTGGCGCACCTGATTCCCGGGCAACCAAGCAGTGTATAAGGCTGGGCTCAAGAATCGCCAAGTTAGCCAAAAAACTCTCAACTTAAATTAAGGGCTGGGGACACCCTTCCGATTGGATTCAAAGACGTCCCTTGATTGGGTCGGGACCTGTCCCTAAAATCTAAAATATGTCCCTAAAATAAAATGTATGCAGTCATTTTTATAACTGCGGCAAATAAAAAAGAAGCAAAGAAGATTGCCTCCGTTTTAATCGAAGAGAAATTAGCTGCTTGCGTGAATATTATTGAAAATTTGCATTCAATATTCTGGTGGCAGGGTAAAGTCGATAGCACTAAAGAGGCGCTTTTGATAGTTAAGACCAGAAAGGCACTTATGAATAAGTTGATAAAAAAGGTAAAATCACTGCACAGTTATGCAGTGCCGGAGATTATTGCTCTGCCGGTTGTTTCCGGAGATAAGAAATATTTGCAATGGATAAATGAATCCACAAGGTAATCCCTTAAGTTTTATAGGTGCATTTTTAGGCGGCGTGTTGGTGAGTTTTTCTCCATGCGTGTATCCGCTGGTTCCCATAACCTTAGGGTTCATCGGTATTAGGGCGGGTTCCTCACGTATTAGAGGTTTAATCCTAAGCCTAATTTACGTAT
>JAGUUJ010000056.1 GCA_020063525.1 Candidatus Omnitrophota bacterium | reverse complement strand
TTTTTGCTTTTTTTATTCTTGGAGGATGAGGATGCGCTTGAGGATATTTCCTGTCGCATTCTTAGGCAGAAACGCCTTGAATTCGATATGTTTAGGCACCTTACATAATACCATTTTTATTTAGTATAGGTTTTATATTAATGCCTGCAAATCTTTCCAGGCCGTGCCCATCCTGTGTCCAGCCGTTATATAATCCGTATTTTTCCATACCAGCCAAGGCAACCTCATATTCTTGCTCAGTAATGCGGCGTGAAATCTCCTGGAATTGGTCTGCCTTGTAACAGGGAGAGTACTGGCTCATTAAACTGATATAAGTGTCTTTTGAGAGCTCTTCGGCAATAAATCGCATTATCTTATCAGTCCCCGAGATATTATTCGGCAGGACCAGGTGCCTTATGATTATCCCTTTTCTGATTATGCCTTCTTCGTCAATTTCAGCTACGCCTACCTGCCGATGCATTTCTTTCAGAGCGGCCTGATTGAACCTGGGATATTTCGGCGCAGAGGAATATTTAATTGCCATTTCATTATCTGCATAACGCATATCCGGTAGGTATATATCTACTATGCCATCAAGTAATTTTATCATTTCAGGCAATTCATATCCCCCGGTATTATATACGACGGGAATTTTTAAACCCTTAGGTATAGCGAGCTCTAAGCTTTTGAGAATTTGCGGTATAATATGCGTAGGCGTAACTAAATTTATATTGTGGCAGCCCAGAGCTTGTAATTGCAGCATAAAAGTTGCTAACTCTTCAAATTCGACTTCCCTCCCTTCGTCTAACTGGCTGAACTCGTAATTTTGACAATAAAGGCAGGACATATTACAGCCGGAGAAAAAGATTGCGCCTGAACCGCGTGTACCTGATATAGGAGGTTCTTCCCCGTGATGCGGCATAAAACTGCATAGCTTAGGCTTAAGACCGATTCTACAAAATCCCTTCTTGTCATTTAAACGGTTTACTTTGCACTCTCTGGGGCAGATGCAGCAGGACTCGAGCATTTTAAACGCCTCTTCAATAATGCTTTTTAGTTTACCGTTATTATGGGACTCCAAATAAACCGGATACATACCTTAAGAAGTATTTGCGTTTATTTTTCTACTTTTTTTGATCTGCTGTGCATAAATCTCTCTTATCCGATTAAATACTCTAATATAATCAGCGGATTTGTAATCCGGATAAGTCCAAACCCATCCAGTAAAGCTTTTATTCTGATAAAAAAGGGTTATCTCTGCGTATATACCTTTGTCTAAATATATGCGGTGTTTGTAATCTTTGGTTGAGGCAAGAATAAGTTTTGCCATATCCAGATAACCAGGATCGATGTTAATTGAACGCATTCCATTCCTCGATATTTTTTTTTCAATTGTATTGGTCGTGATTTTTATCTTAGGCAGGTTTTGCGGCCGGGTTAATTTCTGGAAACTGATAAATCTTCTTTTAAGATTCTTACCGAATTCACCTTCGTAATAACTGGTATGCGTAAAGGCAAGGGTTTGGCTCTCATAATCCATTTTGCCAAACTCTTTTCTTAAAATATTCTTCGCCTTATCGAATATACCTTCCTCTCCAAAAATAAATCCGATAACTAATTTTACCGGTTGATGTTTATTCATTCTTCCCACTTAAACTTTGTATGTATGAGGAAAGATACCCTATTGAACTTAATTTATTCCCTTTAGGAAGGGCGGGGCTTATCACTACCTTTTAAAGGGCCTCAGGGAGCTTTTGGGCAAGAATTGATTGATGTATTGAGCTATTTTTTTTCGTTGGCTTTCTTTGATTCTGTTAAAAAAAACGGCAATATTGAAGCCGCCTTTCTTCTCGTCTTCAGTTCTTACAACTACGCCATGACATTCAACTTCTATATCCTTTATTCTGCCGTTAATCATAATAGGTAAAGTTACCATAACCGCAATCTTGGTAAAAGGCGGTATATATTTATTCAGGTGGCAATATGCGCCTACGCAACTGACGTTCTGGGTGCTGGTAGCGAAGTCGTATCCATCAGCTGCTATTTTAAGCGGAAGCTCTTGTTCTATTCGCGGATATTGCCTTCTTTCCGTTTTCTTAGGTTTCATACTTTTTCTTCCTTGGTTTTAAGCGTTGCCTTACGCCAGCATTTTTTATTGCAATAAAACTTTCCGTTGCGGTAATATCGTTTTAGTTTCTTAATGGGTTTATTGCAAGCTAAACAGTTAGTTTGTTTTTCTTCTTGGGGTTTGGCCTGTGTAGCTTGGGGTTTTGGTTGTTCTTTTGTTGCTTCAGGCTTGGTAATTTCAGCTGTCATTAATTCTTCTCCCTTTGCCTTTCCTGTCCTTATCTGTTACTTATTTTGTCAATTTTTCTTCGCTAAACTACTATTCTATTGTGAAAATATAGCATATATTTATAGGGATGTCAAATACTTTACAAAATCGTTCTTTCTGTTATAATAAAAAGCAAGATGTATTGTCAATTTTATAACCTTAAGGAAAGGCCTTTTAACGTAACTTCTGACCCCGCCTTCTTCTTCTTGAGCAGGCAACATAAAGAAGCCCTTTCGCATCTTCTCTACGGGGTGACTCAGAGAAAAGGGATTCTTGTAATTACCGGCGAAATAGGCACAGGGAAAACTACCCTCTGCCGTTTTTTTCTTAATCAGCTGCCTAAAAATGTTAAAACAGCGTTTATACTTAACCCCTATTTTTCCGAGATTCAATTGTTAGAGGCAATAATAAACGATTTTGGCCTTAAGGTAAAGAATAAATCAAGATTATCGTTTATCTGGGAATTGAACAGGTTTTTATTAAGTGAGTCGGAAGGCGGCAATAACGTAGTTTTAATTATTGATGAAGCGCAAAATTTAAGGCCCCAGGCATTAGAACAGGTTCGCTTACTATCGAATTTAGAGACAGAGAAAGACAAGCTAATTCAGATTGTCTTGATGGGCCAGCCGGAATTAAATCGTAAATTGAATCTTTACGACCTTCGCCAGCTTCAGCAGAGAATAATGGTTAGGTATCATATTACG
>JAGUUJ010000041.1 GCA_020063525.1 Candidatus Omnitrophota bacterium | reverse complement strand
TGAGAAGATCTATAAGGAAGATGGGACTTGGAAACATGTTCGAATAACCTTGAGTCCGTTAAATCCCGATTATAAACCAATGATTTATGAGGATCCCCGAGAGGATTTTGAATCTGAGTTTAAGGTTATTGCTGAGTTTGTAGCTGTTTTATAGCTCTTAATTCTTATGAGTTTAACATTTAAAGATAGGGTTATTAATATCTTAGGAAGCAATGGGGTGATATCATGCGCATTGGAGAATTATGAGTCAAGGCCGCAACAACTTAGAATGGCCGAGGCAATTTGTGAATCGATTGAGAGCGAAAAACATCTAATAGTAGAAGCTGGTACGGGCGTAGGAAAAAGCCTGGCATATTTAGTGCCTTTCATAATTTACGCTACTGAAAATGACAAGAAAGTTATAGTCTCAACTAATACCAAGACGCTTCAACAGCAACTATATGAAAAAGATTTGCCATTTTTAAAGCAGTCATTGAACATAGGACTTGAGTACGCGCTATGTTTAGGTACTGAAAACTATCTCTGCATAAGACGCCTTCATAGCGAGTTTATCTATGATTTATTTGATACGGATGAACAACGTGCCGATGCAAAAAGAATAATTGAATGGTCTTCAAAAACCAACAGCGGAATTAAATCCGAATTAGGCTTTATCCCAAAAGATGAAGTTTGGGGTAAGGTCTGTAGAGAATCCGATTTATGTTTAGGGAATAAGTGCGTTCATAAAAATATTTGCTTTTATAAAAATGCAAAAAAGCATGAAAGAAGCTCACATATACTTGTTACAAATCACGCATTGTTTTTTACCAATCTCGCTTCCGGTAGCTTGGTTCTACCGGAATTTCATGCCGTGGTATTTGATGAAGGCCAAACATTAGAAGATGTGGCAACAAGTTATCTTGGGCATGAAATAAGTAACATAAAGATAAAATATCTGTTTGATTCAATATACAATCCAAAAACAGAAAAGGGGGTACTACTTAAATTTAAGAATCAAAAAGACAAAGTCAATGCCGTTAAGAAATATTTGGAAGAATCAAGAACAGCATCAACGCAATTTTTTGAAGAAATCGGCAAAAAGTTTGGGACTAAAAATGAGGTTAAACGGATAAGGACAAAAAATATTATTTTTAATTATTTAGAGGAGCCACTAAGTAGTCTCGCTGATTCTATGAAAAAGCTATTGGAGGACGTTAAGAGCGAAGAAGAGGAAGCTTTGGTGAGGGCATATGTAAAAAAATGCATATCGGTAAAGGCTAGTTTATCATTTATTCTTACTCTTGCAGATGATAATTATGTTTATTGGGTTGAGGTGTTTGAAAAAAGAGGAGGCGTAAAGTATTCACTTTTTGCATCTCCTATACAGATTGCCGAACAATTAAATAAACAACTATTTGATAAAATAAAACCAATTATACTTACATCAGCTACTTTATCTACGAATAATAATTTTGATTTTATAAGAAGTCGTCTCGGAATAAAAGAATGCGGAGAGCTTTTGCTCGGTTCACCGTTCAACTATAAAGAAAATGTTTTGCTTTATCTAGCGAAAAAAGTTGCGGATCCGAGCGATGACTTTGAGAAATTTCAAAAACAAGCGCTGTCTCATATCAAAGAGTTAATTGACATTATGCAGGGAAGGACGTTTATATTATTCACTAATTATAAGATGTTAAAAACCATATATGATGAATTAAAATTGAATTATAAAGGTATTAACTTACTAAAACAAGGAGATCAGCCGCGATATGATTTGCTTGGTAACTTTAAGCGTAATATGAATTCCATTTTATTAGGGACTAATACTTTTTGGCAAGGTGTAGATGTTCCGGGTAAAGCGTTGGAATGCGTGGTAATTACAAAATTACCTTTTTCTGTTCCTGACGATCCTATGACAGAAGCAAGGATGGAGCTCATAGAATCTAGAAATGGTAATCCATTTTTAGAGTATCAAGTTCCGCAAGCAATAATGCTGTTTAAACAAGGATTTGGCAGGCTTATTCGTACAAAATCAGACAGAGGTATTGTTGCTGTCTTAGATCCACGCGTTACAACTAGGACTTACGGGAAGTCATTTCTGAATGTTTTACCAAAATGCAGACACACCTCGGATATTAATGACGTAAAAATTTTTTTTGATGTAAAAGCGAGCTGAAATGATTTAGAAACAGGGGTTGGGATTTGGTTCCCCCCTCGGCACTTTAAAATAAAAAAGCCGTTGTATAAACAACGGCTTTTTTATTTGGGTTACTTAGAGTTGATGTAAATTATAGCTTACTTACGTTCGTTGCCTGTTCGCCTTTTGGACCTTGAGTGACGTCAAATTCGACTTCTTGGCCTTCCTCTAAGGTTTTATAGCCTTCTCCTTTGATTGCGCTGTGATGCACAAAAACGTCTTTACCGTTTTCAGAAGTGATAAAGCCATAACCCTTTTGATTGCTGAACCATTTCACTTTACCTTTTGCCATTTGTTACTGTTCACCTCCCCCGTGTTAACAAAAAACCGTAAAGCATATTAGTTTACTACTTGCCTTACGGTTTGTTTAAGTTTCCTAATATCTTTACTCCTTGTGAATCCGCGTTACGAGTAAAAGTATAGCATCTTTTTTGGTTTTGTCAAGCAAAATTTCCTATGCTATCAAGGATATTATTTTTTCCTAATTCACTGAGTGCTAATAGGTTGACTATTATAAAAAAGTTGGTATAATTAAATGCGGCTACAATTGGATTTTAACATATTTATGGTCGCATTTAGTTTTTGTATGCCGACGTAGCTCAGTGGCAGAGCAAGTGTTTCGTAAACACTAGGTCGAGGGTTCAAGTCCCCCCGTCGGCTCATTTTGCTAACTTATGTCTAAAATTACCGGCGTTTTAAGAAATCGGAATTTCTTTTTTTTGTGGCTCGGCCAGATAATCTCACAGTTAGGCGACAGGTTAGGCCAGATGGCTCTGATCGGCTTTGTGTACTTGAAGGCACCCGGTTCTGCTATTGAGATTGCCAAGATTCTCTCTTTTACCATTATACCCGTATTCTTAATCGGTCCTCTTGCAGGAGTATATGTAGATAGATGGGATAGGCGAAGAACCATGTATGCTTGCGATTTATCAAGGGCAGCATTGGTGTTAACTATACCCCTATTCCTGTTTTACACTAAATATATGAGCCCGATATACCTTATAATCTTCGTAGTCTTTTGTATCGGACGGTTTTTTGTGCCTGCAAAACTATCCATCATTCCCGAACTGGTAGATAAAAAAGACCTGTTGATAGCCAATTCCCTGGTGCATATTACAGGTATGATTGCGGCAATTTTAGGATTTGGTATAAGCGGCGTATTGGTAGAGTGGTGGGGTGCAGAAAGAGGCTTTTATCTGGACGCCTTAAGCTTTTTAGTCTCCGGAGCACTTATTTTTCTGATTACCAAGAAGTCCGGTGCATCTATGGACCTGAAGAAGGTAAGCAAAGAAATAGTGGAAGTAATTAAGAAATCTGTTCTGCAGGAAATAAAAGATGGCATTTTATATTTTATTCATAATAAGGATATCCGGTTCACCGCAGGAGTTACTTTTATTCTCTGGTCAGCGTTGGGCGCAATTTATGTGGTATTGATAGTATTTGTGCAAAAGACATTACATTCTGCTACTAAGGATATTGGGCTCCTGGTTATGTTTTTAGGGATTGGCTTATTTTTGGGTTCCCTTATTTATGGCCGGTTTGGACAGCGTTTATCTCATTATAAAACAATATTTTCTTCTTTGGTTTTAAGCGGTATAATGCTGGTTATTTTTGCCCTGACCATACACCGCTACCCCTATTTTTTAATTGCAGCGCTACTCTCATTTTTGTTAGGGCTTCTGGTCTCACCGATTATGATTGCCTCCAATACCATTATCCACAATGTCAGTGATAATGAAATGAGAGGCAAGATTTTTAGCTCTATGGAGATAGTTATGCATTTGGGTTTTTTGTTATTTATGTTTATCAGCGGCCTGCTTGCCGAAAGATTTTCCCACACATTAATCCTTGTCATTGTGGGTTGTTTATTCAGCGTCTTAGGCATTGTAAACTTTATCTATCATCGTAAAATGCCATGGTTAGATTAGAAGAGCATAAAACAGAAACTGAAAATAAGGCAATTGAGAAAATACCCTTACCTTCCAGGGTTTATATTCCTTTAAGCCAGCATCTGGGTAAGATATGCAAGCCCCAGGTTAAAATAGGCGATTATGTTTTTACCGGCCAGAGGATTGGCAGTGCGCAAGCAAATGTATATGCGCCTGTGCATGCTTCTATATCAGGTAAAATTACCTCTATACAGGACTGGCCGCATCCGGTTTTAGGCAGGGGTAAGAGTATAGTTATTGAAAATGATGGACAGGATAAATCCCAAATCCCAAATCCCAAATCCCAAATAGAAATAGATAATTTAACTGCTGAACAAATTAGAAATATTGTTTTGGAAGCAGGTATTGTCGGTATGGGTGGCGCAAGTTTCCCTACACATATAAAACTCAATCCGCCCAAAGCGGTAGATACGCTGCTCATTAACGGCGCAGAATGCGAACCGTATTTGACCGGCGATTATCGCCTGATGATAGAGAAGACAGAGGAACTTTTGCGAGGAATCGAACTTGTAGCGAGGTGCTTGGGGATAAAACAGGTATATATTGCTATTGAAGACAATAAACCCCAAGCTATTAAAGCATTTATGGTTAGCGGGTTAGCGGGTCAGCGGGTCAGCGGGTTAACCCGTACACCCGTTAACCCGCAAACCGGTACACCTCTAAAGGTAATTGTTCTGCGCTCTCAATACCCTCAGGGCGGAGAGAAGCAATTAATAAAAAACATACTAAATAAAGAAGTTCCGCAGGGCAAACTTCCTTTTGACATCGGTGTAGTGGTACATAATGTTGCCACGGTTTTTGCGGTTTACGAAGCAGTATACCTTAATAAACCTTTATATGAACGGGTAGTAACTGTTGCAGGTAGCTGTATATCTAACCCCAAGAGCCTCTTGGCGCGCATAGGGACACCCATAAAAGATTTAATTGATTTCTGCGGCCCATTAAAAGAAGAGCTGGCTAAGATAATTATAGGCGGGCCAATGATGGGGATTGCCCAATTTAGCGATAAAGTACCTGTAATCAAATCTACGACGGGAATATTATTATTTAACAAAAAAGAAGCAATTTTTAATGAAGAATTGCCCTGTATTCGTTGCGGTGCTTGTGTCAGGGAATGCCCGGTATTTCTTATGCCTAGTTTAATCAGCTTAGCCTCACAGAAAGGCCTCTGGCCGCAAGCCAAGATTTACAACGCCTCTGATTGTATTGAATGCGGGCTCTGCAGTTATGTCTGCCCGGCAAATATAAGGTTAGTCCAACACATAAAGAGAGCAAAAATAGAGGTGGTAAAATGAGGGAGACCATACGTTATGGTTTTATTCTGGCTGTGATTTGCATTGTGGCAAGCGGACTTTTGGCTGGGATGAATTCTTTAACCAAGTCCAGAATTATTGCCCAGGCACAAACCGAGGAAGAAGCTGCTTTAAGAGAGGTAATGCCGTTTGGTGAGTATTTTGATCCAATAAAAAAGGGAGAGGATATTATTTATTATAAGGTACGTAATAAAGACGGTAAATTTATTGGCGTTGCTTTTAAAGCTTCAGGAAAGGGATATTCCAGCGTTATTGATACGCTGGTTGGCATGACTGAAGATGGCACAATTGTTGCCATAAAGATATTGAATCAAAATGAAACTCCCGGCTTAGGAGCCCGTGTTGCGGAATCTTCTTTTAGAGGACAATTTAGCGATAAGAATATTCAAGGATTAGCTAATGTTCAGGCAATTACCGGCGCAACCATTTCTTCAAAGGCAGTGATAGATTCAGTTCAAGAAAAAGCAAAAGAAATTCAAAAGTTGATAAAAGATGAAAAATAGACTTATAGTTAGCGTATCTCCACATCTACATAAAGATGCCTCAGTAAGTAAAATTATGTGGATGGTGGTGGTCAGTTTAATTCCTGCGGGCGTTGCAGGCATGTTTATCTTTGGGGTAGGGGCGCTCTGGGTTATTTTGTTGGGGGTTGTGTCTGCATTAATTACAGAGTGGATTGTACAGTTATTCGCTAAAAGAAGAGTCAGCGTCTTAGACGGGAGCGCATTTCTTACGGGTTTACTGCTAGCATATAATTTACCGCCCCGTGTTCCTTTTTGGCTGCCGATTGTAGGTTCTGTTTTTGCCATTGCCATAGGAAAACAGGTCTTTGGCGGATTAGGCCAGAATATTTTTAATCCGGCATTGGCAGGTAGAGTTTTTCTTATGGCCTCCTGGCCTAAATACATGACTACTTTTACCAAACCGCAAAATTTTGACGCCATAACCTCTGCTACCCCACTTGCAGCGTTAAAAGAAGGGAAGGTCCTGGAGGGCATTTCCAATTGGAATTTGTTTCTGGGTATACGCGGCGGGTGTATCGGAGAAGTCTGCATTTTTGCTCTGCTTTTGGGTGCTTTATTTCTTTTTGTGAGAGGCTATATTTCCTGGCACATACCTGTAACTTATACGGTTGTGGTGGGGCTGTTTACCTACATATTCGGCCCAAGAGGTTTATTTAGCGGAGATTGGTTATTTCATATTTTATCCGGCGGGCTTATTTTAGGCGCCTTCTTTATGGCTACAGATTATGTTACTTCACCTCTCACAAGATGCGGCCAAATTATCTTTGGCATTGGTTGCGGCTTGCTCACGGCAATTATCCGGCTTTGGGGCGGTTATCCTGAAGGCGTATCTTACGCTATACTGATGATGAATGCCGCTACACCTATAATCGACAGGTATACTAAAAGCCGCATTTACGGAACCAGATGAAAAAATATTTTTATGAATTCCTAAAAGGTATTATTAAAGAAAATCCTACCTTTGTTTTGGTTTTAGGGCTCTGCCCTACCCTGGCAGTTTCTGTTTCGGTGATTAACGGTATAGGAATGGGTATTGCCGCTACCTTTGTTCTATTAGGTTCCAATGTAATTATCTCTCTGATTAAAAACATTATCCCGGCTAGAATACGTATACCCTGTTTTATCGTGGTCATTGCTACATTCGTGACCATTACTGAAATGACGATGAAGGCATATAGCCCGGCATTAAATCGTGCCTTAGGTATATATGTCCCCTTGATTGTAGTAAACTGTATTGTCTTGGGCCGTGCTGAAGCTTATGCCCAGAGGCAAACAGTATTGAAATCTTTATTTGACGGCCTGGGCATGGGCGTAGGTTTTACTCTGGCTTTAATTTTAATTTCAGGAATAAGAGAAGCATTAGGGTCTGGAAAATTTCTGGGCTATACTCTCACCCCTAGATATGAACCGGCGTTTGTCTTAGGGTTACCATCGGGAGCGCTTTTAGTTATCGGTTTATTGCTCGGTTTTTTTAATGTCTTAAAAAATAGAAAAGAATGAGCGTCGCACAATTTTTAACCATATTTATATCCGCGGTATTTATTTATAATGTAATATTGTCGCGCTTTTTAGGCTTATGTTCATTTGTGGCTATATCTCGCGAGACAAAGCCTGCTATGGCCATGAGTTTGGCAGTGATGTTTGTGACCACCATGTCTTCTATCATCACCTGGTTTATCTATAGATTTTTACTCATACCTTTTGGGCTAACTTATTTACGCACCATATCATTTATTTTAGTGATTGCTACCTTTGTGCAGTTTGTAGAGATGGTCATCAGAAAAATAAGCCCGCCGCTGTATAGATTTTTTGGCATATATCTGCCTTTGATTACCGTAAATTGTGCGGTATTGGGCGTGGCAGTGTTGAATGTGGATATGTTTTTTATAAACGGTAAGGCCATTCCCGGCAGTTTCTATTATTCTGTATTTCAAGGCATATGTGTAGGGTTGGGTTATGCCCTGGCTATGCTTTTGATGTCAGGAATCAGGGAGCGGCTTGACCTTTGCGACGTCCCCAAAGCAGTCAAAGATTTTCCGCTTGCTTTTATTATCGCTTCAATTATGTCTTTAAGTTTCTTGGGATTTAACGGATTCAAGTTTTAATGGATATCTTAATACCTATCTTAACTTTAGGGGCCCTGGGTCTTTTGTTCGGTATCGGCTTAGCGTTTGCCTCTAAGAAATTTGCTGTAAAAACTGACCCGCGATTAGAGAAAATTGTCGGACTGCTGCCCGGTTCGAACTGCGGCGCCTGCGGCGGAGCAGGTTGTTTTGGTTTTGCCGAGTCAATACTGAGCGGAAAGGCAAAAATTGATGCTTGCCGGATAAGCAGCGATGAAATAAAGGAACAAATCGCCGAACTTTTGGGCAGGAAATTGCAAAAGATAGCAAAAACCGTTGCTATTTTGCACTGCAATGGTGGAATAAAAGTAAAAGATAGGTTTTTATATCAGGGGATGAAAGATTGCGTGGCGGCAAATTTAGTTTTGGGTGGCCAAAAGGAATGTGTATGGGGCTGTTTGGGGTTCGGAGATTGCGAAAGGGTGTGTCCCTTTGGTGCCATAAAGATGTCTGGCGAAGGTTTACCCATAGTGGATGCAAATAAATGTAAAGCCTGTAATAAATGCGTCCTGCTCTGTCCTAAGAACTTATTTACTCTTGTAGCCATAACGCATCCGGTTTACCCCGCCCTTTCTATTTCCAAAGAGACATTGCAAGAAGGAAAGGGCGGGGTTTATGTTGCTTGCAGCTCCCATGATTTAGGAAAGGATACAATAGCAGCTTGTCCTGTGGGTTGTATTGCCTGTCGTAAATGCGAACAGGTCTGTCCGGTTGATGCTATACATGTCATTGATGCTTCGACTTCGCTCAGCATCAACCCTGAGTGTAATCGAAGGGTTGATAATCTGGCAGTAATAGATTATAATAAGTGTACTTCCTGCGGTAAGTGTATAGAAGTCTGCCACACGAAAACGATAAGGAGAAGAGAATGAATATCGCGGTTTTTGCCTCAGGCAGAGGGACAAATTTTGGCGCAATTATTAGAGCAGTAAAAAAAGGTACAATCAAGGCGAATTTATCTTTATTAGTTTGCGATAACCCAAAGGCAGGCGCTATTGCACGGGCAAAAAGAGCAGGGATAAAAATAGCATTGGTAAAAAGAGAAGATTTCGCCAATAAAGAAGATTTTGAAAATAAAATCATTGCGCATTTAGATGAGAATAAAATTGATTTAATTGTTCTGGCAGGATTTATGCGCATGCTTTCGCCGGAATTTGTAGGAAGGTACGCAGGCCGTATCTTAAATATTCACCCCGCACTCCTGCCTTCCTTCAAAGGGACAGAAGCGATAAAAGACGCCTTTGATTACGGGGTAAAGGTTACGGGTGTTACTGTGCATTTTGTGGATGAAAAAATGGACCACGGCCCGATAATTTTACAGAAGGCAGTCGAGATACAAGAAAATGATACCTTAGAATCTTTAGAGAAGAAGATACATAAAATAGAGCATCATCTTTATCCCGAAGCTATCGGATTATATGTAGAAGGGAAACTAAAACTGGAAGAATCTTAGAGGTCTGCTATTCTGTAGGTCTCTCCAAAATCGCTGCTTTATTTAAAACAATCTTATCCTGCGTAACCAAATCATTTATCTCCACCCGAGAAAAATCCTGAAATTCATATATCTTTATGCAGTAAGTTATGGTATCTAATATTTCTTCCGTAACATCTATAGTTTTATCCGGCTTGGCAAGAGGTTTTATGGAGTATTCCAGGATGAATGCGTCATTATTGAATATGCCATCCACCTTTTCCATTTTAAAATATTTTTTCAGAGATTCCTCTTGAAACTTAACGGATATTCTCTGCACCATCTGTTGCGCAAGAAAATCCGGCAATCTGATATTGTAAAATTTCATATGCCGGCCTACTGTATCTTGTACAGCCTCCGGATTTATGTTGAATTTCATAACGTATCTTTTGTTAAGCTCGGTAAAAGGGATGCTATCGGCATAAGATTTTTTTATATCCAGCACATTACCGATGAGAATGTAATCCAGACCGATATTGATATCCGAAGCCCATAACGCAAAGAACTCCGGCGCATTATTAGAACTTAAGACAACCCGGCCAACCGTACTGAGTATATTTCTTAATTTATCCGTCATCTCCTCATCCAAGATTTTGCCTTCTTTTATTCCATACTCTTTATGCAGAATTTTTGCCAAAGGCACATAAATCCAAAGCGTGGTTTCTGACCTTTGCGTGATTACATCCAGTTTATATTCATCTTTACATATCTGTTTTACAATCTCAGGGATGTCTTCTTCCTTAAAGGTAGGCTCCAGCGAGTTTTGGCAACCGGATAAATTTATGTAAAGGAAAAAGCTAAATAATAGGAGGGCGAATTTTACCGAATTCATTGAAGATAGCTTCAATCTCATCATAATTAAGTTCGTCTTTGGCAAGCAGTTCTTGAGCAAAGCGGTCAAGCAGTCCGGACTCTTTTTGTAACAGATCCTCAACTTCCTTGAGGCATTCTTGTAATATTTCCTGTACTTCATTATTCAGGTGCTGTTTTATCTCTTCTGATACAAAAGAGACGTTTTCGCCTCTAAATACACCGTAATCCGAACGCATTGTCTCTAATAAACTATAATTACCCACCAGGCCTGATTTTCCCATTCCCCATTCCCAGACCATATGATGGGCAATCCACATTGCAGTAGTAAAATCTTGGCTTACCCCGGACGTAGTTACCTTTAACTTTAATTTTTCTGCAGCATATGAACCCAAGCTTACTTTTATATCTCCTAAGTATTGTTCTTTTGTGTGCACATGAATCTCTTCCCGCGGCTGTGGCATAACAAAACCAAGCGCTCCGCCTCGGGCAAGAATCGTAGCCTTAAAAACATCCTTGTGCGGTGCTAAAAAATACATTGCAATAGCGTGTCCGGCTTCGTGATAAGCGATTTTTTCCCGCTCCTTTTGCGTAAAAACGACTTTATGCTTGATACCCATCTCAACCCGGTCGTAGGCTCCAGAGATTTCTTTCATTGAAATTGCCTCTTTTTTATTTCGCACAGCAATTAATGCTGCTTCTCTGATAAGGTTAGAAATATCAGCAGGGCTATTTCCTACCGTTAACCTGGCAAGCCTCAAGCGGTCAATCGTAACATCGTATTTTACTTCCTTTAAATAGTATTCAAATAATTTTTCTCTTTCATCTAAGTTTGGCAAATCAACATAGATTTTACGGTCGAATCTCCCGGGCCTTAGCAATGCCGGGTCCAAGAATCCTTCAGGGGCGTTAGTTGCGCCGATTAAAATTACATTATAATCCTTTTCTTTAAGGCCATCCATTTCTATAAGGAGTTGGTTTAAGGTTGTATTGGATTCTGTCTGTCCGCCGAAACCCCGGTCAACCGAACGCTGCGCCCCTACTGCATCAAGTTCATCGATAAAGATAATACAACCGCCTTCCACATAAGCCAATTGCCTGGCCTGTTTAAATAGTTTTCGGATACGGCTTGCTCCTACGCCTACAAACATCTCGATAAATTCTGAGCCTGACATAGGTATAAAGGGCATATTCGCTTCGGTAGCAATTGCCTTGGCAAGATAGGTTTTACCGCAACCGGGTGGGCCCATCACCAATATGCCCCTTAGAATTTTACCTCCGATTGCCTGTAGTTTTGCGCGGTCAGTAACTAAACGCACTACTTCCATTGCTTCTTCTTTTGCCTCTTCCATGCCTATGACATCCTGCCAGTGAATTTTTATATCTTTGCCTTCAACCGGTTTTTTGCCTATGTGTGTAAATTTCATCTGTCCGCCGCGCATCAGCCAGATCCATAGCGCACCGCTTAGAGGCAGACTAATGACTTGCAGGACCAGGAAAATATAAAAGAATAGTCCGTATTGGGCAAGCGCAGCTTTCTTAAAATAAGATTCAGAAGTAGACCAGGCCATAATGGCATTACGCAGGAAAAACATAAAAGAAATGCCAAGGATAACAGCCAGGACTGTTATGGTAATACCAATCCAGTGAAATTTTAAAAAAAGCTTAATCCTTCGCGAGTTCATATTTATCACCCCAAATCAAAATACCATAATTTTATACCTGTGTCAATCTATATGAAAGATAGGGACGTCTTTGTTACTAAAGCAAAGCCTGTCCTAAATCCAAAGCAGGGACGTCTTTAATTACAAAGCAAAGGGTGTCCCCTTGCAAGGGGACACCCTTCCGATTAGCTAAAAGAACGTCCCTCGATTGGATTCAAAGACGTCCCTCAGAAATTGTTTTTATTGACTAAATATCTATTCGTGATAGAATTTATTCCATTCAAAAGGAGGGAGTTTATTTATGGCAAAAATAAAAAAGGTTTTAGCGCGCGAGATTTTGGATTCACGGGGCAACCCAACTATAGAAGTAGATATAACCTTAGATTCCGGCATACTGGCACGCGCAGCCGTGCCTTCGGGCGCCTCTACAGGAGAGAATGAGGCATTAGAATTAAGGGACGGCGATAAAACAAGATATTTAGGTAAGGGAGTATTAAAAGCAGTAAATAATGTGAATACCTTAATTGCTTCTAAGATTAAGGGGCTAAAACCGGATTTTAAAAAAATAGACGCACTCCTGATTGATTTAGATGCAACTAGAAATAAATCTAAGTTAGGTGCTAATGCTATTCTGGGCGTATCTTTGGCAGTAGCGAAGGCAGATGCTTTATCCAAAGCTGAGCCTTTATATAAATACTTAGGCGGAAATACCGCAAAAATCTTGCCTGTGCCTTTGATGAATATTTTAAATGGCGGCCTGCACGCAGATAACAATCTGGATATCCAGGAATTTATGATTGTGCCAACAGGCGCGCCAAGTTTCCGCGAAGCTTTAAGGTATGCCACCGAGGTATTCCATAATTTAAAATCAATTTTAAAATCTAAAGGGTTATCTACATCGGTAGGCGATGAGGGCGGATTCGCACCGCGCCTTGATTCCAATGAAGAATCCCTGCGTTTGATATTACAGGCAGCTGAATTAGCCGGATATGAAGCTGGTCGCGATATTTATTTGGCATTGGATTGTGCGGCGAGCTCTTTTTACCGGGATGGCGCATATCAATTTGAGAATTCCAGAAAAAATTCTGTGGATTTAATACAGATATACGAAAACTGGATAAATAAGTATCCTATTTTATCCATAGAAGACGGCCTTTCTGAGCATGACTGGTCTGGTTGGCAGGAGATGACTAAAAAGCTGGGTAGCAAAATACAGCTGGTGGGTGATGATATCTTTGTGACTAACCCTAAAATTTTTCAAAAAGGTATTGCGGAGAATTTAGGTAATGCTATCCTGGTAAAGTTAAATCAGATTGGTTCGCTTTCAGAGACCCTGGAGGTCATCGGCATTGCCAAGAAAAATAAATATAAAGCGATTATTTCCCACCGTTCAGGAGAGACCGAAGACACAACAATAGCGCATCTGGCAGTGGCTTGCGGCTGCGGGCAGATTAAGACAGGTTCGGTATCGCGCACAGACAGGATTTGTAAATATAATGAACTCTTAAGAATTGAAGAGGAGCTGGGTTCTCAGGCAGTTTATGCGGGGAGCCTCTGGAAGAGATGATACTCAAAAAGGTATTTTGGTTTCTGGGGGTCATATTTTTTTTATTAATTATATTTTTACCAGGATATACAAAACTGCAGGAACTCAAAGATAGGAACCGCGATTTAGAGATGAAAATCAAACACTTAAACATAGAAAACGCTCTTTTGCAACAAGAACTCAAGCGCATAGAAAGCGACCCTATTTATCAAGAGAAAATTGCCAGAGAAAAGATGGGCGTAGTGCGTAAAGGCGAAATCCCCATCAAGATAATCCCTGAAAAATAATAGACATTGCATTATAAGGTTACTTGTGTTATAGTAAGTTCGCGGGGTGGAGCAGCCTGGTAGCTCGTTAGGCTCAAGTATTTGGGCTCCTCAGTCAGAAATGATTGAAGGATAGCTTGCCAAATTCGGTGAAGCCTTCGATGTAAGTCAAGGTAATACCGAACCAAGTCCGCCGAGATTTACTGCGGAAAGGTGTAGAGACTAGACGGCAGGTGTCCCGAAATTTCGGGATGAAGGTATAGTCCAGACTACAAATGTCGAAGATTCGGCAGCAGTGAAAACTGTAGTAGTACGCATAACCTAAAGGTCGCAAGTTCAAATCTTGCCCCCGCAACCAGATAAAACCCGCCAGATTTATGGCGGGTTTTGTTTTAGCTAAAGCCACAAAGGCCACAAAAATAAGGCCGCAAAAAATAAGTTTGACAATAACTACAGAACTATATTATTATGAATTTAGTAAATTTGCTTATTGGTCTTTCAGTATTAATTCTTAAATTTACGCTTTACTTAAGTGATTATTACTGATATACTTGCCATAACAGGA